>NZ_JBNUPL010000004.1:0-117331 GCF_050409445.1 Facklamia sp. P13055 | reverse complement strand
AAATATTTATAAGTATAATAAGTAAAGGTTTATACTGAAGTTAATATAGTAAATTTTAAAAAAGTTATCAGTGAGTATTTTGATAATTTTAAACTAAAAAAAACGGATGGTAAATAATGGGTGTAGTTAAGAATAAAGAAGTTACTTTTGTTAAGTTTATATCGACTTTTTTTACATATGTAGTCTGTTATTTTAGTTCAAAATACTTCTTTATTTAATTCAGTTGGATAGACGACTTTTTATCATAAAATAATAATCTCTTCAAATTCAAGTGAAATGTATTTGAAGAGACTGTTTTGTGTTTTTAGTTACTATTTGCTTTCAGTCCAAAGGTAAAAGTTTTTACAAGTTTGTAGAAGACATCGACACATATTTATCCATTTCTCCAATTCAATAAAGTAGTTCTATTTTGAAAAAAGTAAAAGACATAAGCAACTAAATATGTAAAACAATAACTATTCAGATGGATGGACTTATTGGAGTATATAAAGACGATTACTTTACATTAAATATAGAAAATAATTACAAAACAGTTCATTTTTGTAATTATTTTCTTAATCAAAACTGATTGGTGAGAAGAATTTTAAATTAAATTGTTTAAAACTATACAGTGTTAATGAATAAGATACGGTCTTATCTTTTTACATTAAAATAATCACATAAATTTTTATAATTAGTTTTACATAAGCGTAATTAAAATGAATATATATACATAACCAAGTATTTTTAAAACTACATATTTTTTAAGCCAAAATTAAATGCCACTTCAGCTCCCGTTACATCTGCTATATAGGTGTCCTTTTGAGCAATGGCTTCTGTTAAAACCACTCGATCTTCGCTAGCTTTAATACTTTGTTTTATTTCTTGAGCAGTCATCGTTTTGATATCGGATGCGTTAGCACTAATTAATTTCTTTTTCATAATAGGTCCTTTCTAAACTTGATGTTGAATAAATTTTAAAATACTCATTATTATTTAGCAAACCATTACACACTAATTGCACTAAAAATTAAAATTCAAAATGAGCCAGCTATAAGTTTTATATCTCCACAGCTTGGAAAATGAAAATATGGAAGGTTTAGACCCTATATTATTAGAACTTCAATTTATTATAGCGTTTGATGGAATAGATAAATATCTTAAAGTAGGTAAAACGATCAGCCAGAGGACGACATTTGTGGGAATAAATTTAATTATGAATTTATTTTGAATCTTATGAGATAAAATTTAAGAAATACTTTATTTCAATTGTAATACTTCAAATTTTTGCTATAATAAATTTATACTTTATTAGTTTACTAATAAAAATATCGATACGTTTAAATTGAATTATACTTTTCGAAAGGTTAACTTAAAGGAGGATATTTGAATGAAAAAAGCAATTAGTAGTTTGCTTGTAGGGGCGATCGCTTTATCTGTGTATGCTTCAAATACTTCAGTAGAAAATGTTGCAGCAGATGAGAATACACCAACGACAAGTGAATTTCTGAATGAAGAGGAGACTCTTAACCCATTCATTGGGGTTTGGACGAATGAAGAGGGGAATGAGATCGCACTGACAGCACAAAAAATGCTCCTTGATGGAAAAGTCTATAAAGTTGAGACCCTGGAAATTGATGACAGCGAAGCTGTGAAAGTGGCTTCGATTGAGTTTGAAGAGTCTGAAGAGTTGGAAAGTCAAGAGATGACCTATTCTTCAACAGCTGACCAATTAAGTTACATGGGAAGTGATTATGAGCGAGAAGTTAATGCAAATATTGTCAATTATGTGAAGGACAAATTGAGCACTTTAGAGCCAGTTAATTTGGAACAATTGTTGGAAGTGGATGAGAATTACTTAATGGCAGCTTATGATCAAGCTCAAGTAGACTTTGATGAGGAAAAAGATCAAGTCCATGCCATTTACCTCGCTTTATCTCAAGATTATGCTGAATTAGAACTTTTGACAGAAGAAGACTATGAAGCTTATTTAGTTTTAGCAGAAGATTTAGAGGATACGACTTATACGTTTGCAGAATTGAATAAAGCCCTTCCGCGAACTATTTTAGAAAACTACCGTCAATTAAAAGAAGATGAAGAAAAAGATGAAACGATGGTTAAAGATCAACTCAAAAAGAGGATTGATGAAGCCATTAAAGCTTATGAGGAACGAAAAGCTGAGTCATCAGAAGTTTATTTAGAAGATTATGAATGGCCAGAAAAAGAAGAAGTAACCACTGCTGATAATAAAGCAGCTAATAATAAAGTAGCTGATAAGACCCAGGATGATCCGCATTTGCTCAAAGAGTCCGAATATGAAGTTCGTGATGGTCAGTTTAGCCAAGAGGAAGCTTATACTATTTTAGTAAAAGTGACTGGATTACCTGTTGATTATAATACTGGCTATGCAATTGCTGGGGGATATACATTTCCTGTCGATGGAACCGATTACTTTGTGGCGGCAGATGGTGAAATCAGTACCAGTGGCACTGTTTTCAATCGTAATGAGGAAACGCGTTTAGCAAGAGTAAAAGAAGCCTCACCAACTGTCCCGGATTATATGCCGGATTGGTTTGATCGTTATCCGGAGAATGCAGTCATTAAACCTTTTGATCCCGATATTGCTTATAATTATTTATTGGGTAAAGAGGACTTCCCAGCCGATGCTTATATGTTTGACTTCGAGTTCAATGATGATGGTTCTTATACTTTGACCATTGCATCAAAAGATAAGATAGTTGATCCAAATACATCGGAAAAAGAGGCTATTATCGATGTATTTGTTGTATATGCCGATGGGACATATTATAAAAAATAGAGATTTCAAAAATATAAATATATGTAAATAAATTAATGAATAGAAGGAGCAGTTGACTATATAGTTATCTGCTCTTTTTATCTCTTTAGCAATAGTAAAGGAGTAGCAGTATCTATGGATAAAAAGAATATTTAGTACGGACTTTCTCTCGGACTAAGAGAAAAGACTATGAGAACTATATTTTGAATGCGGTATGGCAACAAATGAACTATCCGCAACTTCGACCAGTCACTCAGCAATATGTGAAAAATGGTAAGAATGAATATTATTTAATGGATCTTTATTTTCCTCAACTCAATATTGGATCGGTATATGGGTAATTTTCAATTGATCAGTCGGACAGAGGATTATATAGAAAGAAACTATCGCAAAGTGAGCGATCATATCTATGTGGATTATGATAGTAGACTAGTTTCTATCAATCCCTTCAATTAGAAAGTTCAGTGAATCTATGAATAATAAAATCAAAGAACTAAGAATTAAGAAGGGTTGGTCTCAAGCCCAACTTGCGGATAAGTGCAATGTTACCAGACAAACAATTAATGCAATTGAAAATAACAAATACGATCCGAGTCTACAACTTGCTTTTAATATGGCAAAGCATTTAGATACAATGGTTGATGAACTTTTTATTAGTGATCAGTAGATTTCTGGAAATTGATGCAGCATATAGATAACTGTTACATTAATTCCATAATCATTCGTATATAAGAATGAGTTTTGTGAATGCTCCTAGCTTTATTTGTGGAAACTTAATGGTAGCGATTCATTGACTTTTTATTAAAAAATAAAAATGGTGTCAATGAATCGAATGGCTCCATCGACACCATAAATTTTAGAGGTGTTCAATCAGTCGGAGAGGATAGAAATAATAATAAAGTATTTTAGATAAGATTAAGAACTTTCTAAAAATAGCTAAGAACTTTTTCTTAGCTATTTTTGAAATCCACTTAAATTCATTCGTGTTCTTTATTAAAAGAAATCTTGACTTAACTGAGAATAATATCGAACAGCTTTAAGCGCATTGTGCCATCCATTCAGTTTTTTAAAGCGATCGGTTTGACTCATATTTGGTTGGAAAACTTCGTTCTCGGATACTAAAGCTCTCAATTCATCTAAATCCTTCCAGTAACCCACAGCTAATCCAGCCAGATATGCAGCACCTAAACCGGTTGTTTCTAAACGTTCAACGCGTTCAACTGTTTTATTAAGAATATCGGCTTGAAATTGGATGAGTAAGTTATTTTGAGCAAGGCCACCATCAACATGTAAAACATCCAGCGCAATTCCAGTATCTGATTCCATTAAATCAATAATGTCATAGACTTGGTAAGCTAATGATTCAAAAGTAGCAAGGATAAGTTCCCTTTTAGTCGTATAGTCATCCATGCCTAAAATAGCCCCTCTGACATTCGTTTCCCAATAAGGAGCTTCAATTCCTTTAAAAGTTGGAAGAAAATAGACGGAAGACTTTGGATTTGCCATGAGAGCCAGCTTTTCTGAATCTTCAATCGTTTCAAATAATTCTAAACCGTCTTTTAACCATTCAATGGCACTTCCAGAAATTAAAGCAGCCCCTTCTAAAGCATAATTAATTTGACCATCGATCGAATAGGCAATGGTTGTAAGTAAATGATTGTTTGATAATTTGGCTTCAGTCCCGGTATTCATAACAATAAATGTCCCTTGACCATAAGTACTTTTAACTTGTCCAGATTGAAAAGCAAGTTGACCAACTAAAGAAGCCTGCTGATTTCCAGCTACCCCTGTAATGGGTATTTTTACTCCATGGAAAAGATCAGAACTTGTTTCGCCATAGTAATGAGAGCTAGGATAAACATTGGGTAACATTGCTTTTGGAATATTAAAAAGCTTAAGCAATTCATTATCCCATTCTAAACGATGAATATTAAAGAGCATGGTTCTTGAAGCATTCGTATGGTCAGTGATATGTAACTTTCCTTTAGTTAATTTCCAAACAATCCAACTATCGATGGTCCCAAAAAGCAATGCTCCTTTTTCAGCATCAACCTGCGCTCCAGTATGATAATCTAAAATCCAACGAATCTTACTGGCTGAGAAATAGGGACTCATAACCAGTCCGGTGGTTTTATGAATATATTCTTCATTTTTACTGGATCTCAATTGATTAATTGTAGCTAATGATTGGTTAGAACTCCAAACAATGGCATTATATATCGGCTCACCTGTTATCTTGTTCCAAACAACAGTTGTTTCACGTTGATTCGTTAGTCCAAGTGCTTTGATTTGAGAGTAATTAACCCCAGATTTTTGGATAACTTCTTCAATAACATGACATACAGTTTCCCAAATAACATTCGGATCGTGTTCTACCCATCCAGTTTGTGGGATAATTTGTTGGAATTTTCGACTCGCAGTTCCAATATAATTTCCTTTGCGATCAATAATAAAAGCACGTGTCGTCGTTGTTCCTTGATCAATTGATAATATATATTCTGCCATTACTTATCCTTTCCTTTCCCTGATAAAATAGTAGTGTGTTCATTCGATTTGCTTCGACAGTTTACAAGCTTTACGAGCATCGCATGGTAGTGTTTACTATTTGGTTCACAATTTTCTAAGACCCAATGATAGAGGCTTTCAGAGAGACCATAGCTATAAAAATCTGTAGCTGTTTGAATCATTTGCTTTTTTTCTAACGAAAGAAACTGCTCTTTGAAATAATCATCTACTAATTGTTTGATTATTTTTTTAATGGAGTAAATAAAATATTCTTTAAAAGAATCTAATTTTATATCGAGGAAGATTTTTCGATAATATTTATTGTTTGATTCAAGATAAGTTAATAGTTGCCATAAGATTTCTTCCCAATTTTGCCAATCCATTATTGATTGAATGGATTGGTAGAGTTCATGCGAAAAAATCCAGGTAACTAAATCATATTTGTCATCAAAATAATCATAGAAAGTTTGACGACGAAAATCTGCTTGTTTCATTATATCGGTGATTGAAATTTTATCCCTTTCTTTTTTTAGTGTTAATTCTCGAAATGATTGAGCGATGATTTCTTGTGTATCTGTTTTTTCTTTCATCCAGGCAAACTCCTTTTATTAAAAATAAAACAGTATTTGATAGTATCAGTATACGACAGAGCAAATCTGAAACCAAACGGACAGACGAAGGTTTTTGTCTGTTGAATTGATAGCGCTTACTTGTTACCATTAATTTAGTGGAGAAGAAGAAGCTTAAAAGATACAGGAGGAATAAGAATGAGAAAAGCATTTATTAGTCCAAGTAAGTATGTACAAGGTGAAGATGAATTATTGAATTTAGGATTTTATATTCAGTCTTTAGGTGAATCTGCCCTCGTTATAGGAAATAAAGCAGATATTGATCGTGTACAAGACAAACTGGATCAAACAGCTGAAACCTATAAGGTTCAATTACATCGAGGAGATTTTGGTGGCGAAGCCACACGCGAAGAAGTCGAACGATTGAAAAAATTAGCAAAAGAAAAAGGCACTGATGTTATTGTAGGATTGGGGGGAGGAAAAGCGATCGATACGTCCAAAGTTGTAGCGGAAGGACAGAATATTATTATTTGCCCGACGATTGCAGCGCAAGATGCGCCCACGAGTCACTCTGCTGTCTTATATACGGCCGATCATCAATTTGATGATTATGCTTACTTTAGCAAAAACCCAGATGTTGTTTTGATGGATACTACCGTTATTGCACAGGCACCGAGTCGATTCCTAGTAGCTGGTATGGGCGATACTTTGGCAACTTATTATGAAGCTCGAGCGACTCGTCAATCCAATTCAAATGTGAATGCTGGTTTGCCAAATGGTTATCGTACTGGGGCTACAGGACCTGCTAAAGGAACAATTGCAGCCATGACACTAGCTGAAAAAAGTTTAAAAGTGGTTCTAGAAAAAGGATACGATGCAAAAATTGCGGCTGATCAGAACGTTGTTACACAAGCTTTAGAAGATATCGTAGAAGCAAACACCTTATTATCTGGCTTAGGCTTTGAATCGGGAGGATTAGCAGCTGCTCATGCAATATACAACGGCTTAACTGTTTTAGAAGGGCCAGGAAATTATTACCATGGGGAACAAGTTGCTTTTACAACCTTTGTTCAATTAGTGCTCGAAGACGCACCAAAATCAGAAGTCGAAGAATTATTAGACTTTAATATTTCTGTTGGGTTACCAGTATCTCTAGCGGACTTAGATGTCGAAGAAGTTAATTACCAAGAAATTCTAAAAGTAGCTAAAAAAGCATGTATCCCAGAAGAATCTATTCATTCAATGCCTTTTGAAATCACAGAAGAAGCCGTTGCAAATGCAATTATTGCAGCGGATGCGATGGGTCGCGATTATAAAGCAAGAAAACAAGCAAAATAAATTTAAAAAAGGTAGGAATCTAGCGTGATTAAAAAAATAATAAATAAACCAGAAAATATTGTGGATGAGATGATTAATGGAATGGTACAAAGTCATTCAAAATTGCTTAAAAGAATTCCTGAAACAGGAATTATTCAACGAACTTTAGAAAAAACCGGGAAAGTGGCTATTATTTCTGGTGGAGGAAGCGGACATGAACCTGCACATGCTGGATTTGTTGGAAGAGGAATGTTATCAGCAGCTGTTTGTGGGGCAGTCTTTACTTCTCCAACGCCCGATCAAATTTTACAAGCAATTAAAGAAGCGGATGAGGGGGCAGGTGTCTTTCTCGTTATAAAGAACTATTCAGGGGATATTATGAACTTTGAGATGGCTCAGGAATTAGCTGAGATGGAAGGAATAAAAGTAGAGAGTGTCGTAGTTGATGATGACATTGCTGTCGAAGATAGTCTCTACACCCAGGGAAAACGTGGCGTTGCAGGAACGGTCTTTGTTCACAAAATATTAGGGTATGCTGCTGAACAAGGGCAAACCATTGAAGAGATTAAAAAATTAGCGGAAAATCTTATCCCAAATATAAAAACGATTGGAGTCGCATTAACAGGGGTCACTACCCCCGGGAGCGATGAAGCAAGTTTTACCTTAGCGGATGATGAAATCGAGTATGGCGTAGGTATTCATGGCGAACCGGGATATCGACGAGAAAAATTGCAGAGTTCACAGGATTTATCCCAAGAATTACTTACAAAATTACTAAAAGAGTTTGATGCCAAAGCCAATGATCGCTTCGCAATAATCGTGAATGGTTTAGGTGGAACGCCATTAATGGAACAATATGTATTTGCAAATGATGTGCAAAGGATAATGAAAGAAAAGAATCTGACGATTGCGTTTTCGAAAGTAGGTAATTTAATGACTTCGTTAGATATGCAAGGTTTATCCTTAACTTTGCTTCGCTTAGATGAAGCATTCTATTTGAAAGCTATTGAAGCACCAGTTGATACCATTAATTGGTAAGATTATTTTATAAAATGAAAGGGTGAATCTTTTAAATGAATCTAGAGACTGGAATTCGTTGGATGGAATTATTCAATGAAAAAATTCAAAACGAAAAAGACTATTTAACACAACTAGACACACCTATTGGCGATAGTGACCATGGAAATAATATGTCTCGTGGCATGACCCATGTAATTAAAGCGATTGAAGACGAAAACCCAAAAACGTTGAATGAATTGCTTCAATTAATGATGAAAAATATGCTAAGTAAAGTTGGTGGAGCCTCTGGGCCACTATATGGGTCAGCCTTTATGGGCATGATGAAAGCTGAATCGGCAGCTGAAGACTGGGCAAGTGTTTTAAAAGCTGGGTTAGAAACGATTCAAAAGCGTGGAAAAGCAGAACAAGGCGACAAAACAATGGTAGATTTATGGATAGCTGTTGTAGAAGCAGTTGAGACTCATCAATTAACCCACGAATTAATTGATGAAGCAGTGGAAGCAACGCAACCATTAAAAGCTAAAAAAGGACGAGCCTCTTATGTGGGAGATCGATCTATTGGCCATATTGATCCAGGAGCTTACTCCTCAGGCTTATTATTTCACGCAATGCTAGAAGCGGAGGCAGAATAATGAAAAAAACCGGAATTGTGATTGTTTCACATGTTCATGAGATTGCGGAAGGAATTCATCGTTTGATTCAACAAGCAGCAGCAGATGTTGATGTGCAAGTAGTAGGCGGTATTGATCAAAACGAAATAGGGACGAACTTTGATACCGCTTTAGCAGCCATCAATAAAAACACAGCTGAAAATTTATTGGCTTTTTATGATCTAGGTAGTGCAAAAATGAATCTAGAAATGGCTATGGAAATGAGTGATAAAACAATCAAAATATATGATGTTCCAGTCGTAGAAGGAGCATATACCGCTGCAACTTTATTACAAGCCGGTGTCGATCAAGAAAATATCGAGGCACAACTAGAAGAAATGCATATGGTAAAATAACGGATATATTCTATTTATTTGTAAAGAAAATCATCAGTAGCTTAAAATGTTTTCCCTAGATTGCTAAATACTTGGAGAAAACAGTGAGGGTTTAACTTTAATGGCAGCACCGTGCTAAAAACTCTAGCCGCATCCTAAAGAGTAGGAGAGCTAGAGTTTTTCAATTATTTTTTTAAAGAACTGGTCCTATCTATTTTTTAAATTAGTGAGATTTTTATTACACATAGTTTGCGAATATTACAAGAATTGATATTTGGATTATATTTAAAGACCCCTAAAGTTGATTTGAATTCAACTTCAGAGGCCTTTTTATGCTTTAATAAAACTAACTTAAATCCTCCCGGTTATAGAGCTGATGCGCTTTATAGCTATCTAGAATCCGTTTAGCTTGAGGCGCTAATAAAAGGAGAGCAATCATGTTTGGAAAGACCATCAGCCCGTTAAAGAAGTCTGACATGGTCCAAACAAAGTCGATTTTCTTAGTGAGTGATGATCCTAAAACGATAAAGAAAATGACGATAATACGATAAGGTAAAAGCCCTTTTTTACCAAATAAGTAACGAATATTGGTTTCTCCAAAATAGTACCAACCTACAATAGTGGTAAAGGCAAAAAAGGTTAAACAAAGAGCTAGAAAGGATGTACCTAACGTACCAAAAGCGGAAGAAAAAGCTTCTTGCGTGACTAAAGCCCCCTCTAACCCTTTTTCATGAGCGCCGGTAACGAGAATTACCATTGCAGTAGCGGTTCCAACAACGAGCGTATCAATGACAACACCAACAATCGCTACTAAACCTTGTTCAGCAGGATGTTTTACGTTGGCCACTGCGTGGGCATGTGGTGTAGAACCCATACCTGCTTCGTTTGAGAAGAGACCCCTTGCGACCCCGTATCGAATGGCTTGTTTAACGGTGACACCAATCGCTCCACCCATCATAGATGTAGGTTTAAAAGCTTCCACAAAAATCGATTTAAAAGCAGGACCGACTTGATCTTTATAGAGAACCATTACGACGATGACGCCGATAATATATAAAGCAGCCATGAATGGCACAACTAATTCGGCAAAGTTAGCAATTCGTTTCATACCACCCATAAAAACTAAAGCAGCTGCAATTGCTATCAAAACACCAACGATAATTGGGTTAATACCGGTAGCCTCATTGACAGCGGCAGATATCGAGTTTGATTGCACTAAGTTCCCAATAAATCCTAAGCCAATAATAATTGCTACTGAGAAGAAGCCGGCTAAGAATTTGCCTAAGGTTTTTTGTTTTATCCCTTTACTGATATAAAAGGCAGGCCCTCCCACAAAGTTATCATCACGCACTTCACGATATTTCTGAGCTAAAACGGCCTCGCCAAAAATTGTAGCCATGCCAGCAAAAGCAGACATCCACATCCAGAAAATAGCACCAGGTCCTCCTGCCATAATAGCTGTAGCAATCCCAGCAACATTACCTGTTCCGACTTGAGCAGCAATGGCTGTTGCTAGGGCTTGGAATGAAGACATGGTACCGGCTTCTTCTTTTTCCTTTTTACCAAAAACGCCGCCAAAAGTCTCTTTAAACGCTGTTCCAAAATAACGAAATTGCGGAAAGCCAAGATAAAAAGTATAAAAAATACCGACCGCTATAAGAATATACAAAAGAACACTGGACCACATTAAATCACTCAAATGAGTGATATTTTTCACAAAATAACTGACTAAAGAATTCATCTCTTCCCCTCCTAAATTTTTATTTAACTAAATTGTATGATAAAAGGGTATAGCAAGTCAATGATTTTTATGAAAACGAAACCATTTTTTTCGAATTAAAAAAAATTAGCAAAAATTCAAATGAAATAAAAGTGTTTTTGTGAAAGATTGATCAATTGACAAAGCTTACTTCAGCAAGCCTAATTGCAATTTTAGGGTAGCGTAACGAAATAAAAAGTGAATAAAATAGGAAAGAAACAGTACTTAACAATTAAACTGTATATCTATTTGAATTTAAACAAAGAATGGGTCTGTTTTGCTAAAACTACTCCACAAAATAATAATCCACTAAGGGACAAGTCACTACCTAATCTAAGAAAAAACACACTAATCCATTGCAGTGGCCATAATTTAAAAGATCGAATCAAAAGCCCAAGGTCATCATAACGCTCCTATTAATGGCTGGTTCTATCGATAAGTCATTCTATTTTTAACTTCTCAATTTGAATCTAAGCTGATTTACTATAAAATGATTGCGCATCTGTTTGATTTAACAATTATTTATGTCTAACTTTAGAGCGTATGGGAACGAGTTTTGTCAAAACGAAAAGCAAACATTATCACTTGTGGACACGAATAAGAATTGAGCCTTGGACCCATTAATTGAAACTTACTTTTATCAGTGCTATAATTATTTAAATATAAATAGAAAGAAGGATTTAAAATGTTAAAGAATTTAAAAAAGGCCACAAAAATCAGCAAATCATCTGGTTTATTCCTCGGAGGAGCTCTATTTGGAACACTAGGGTTAAAAGTTTTAACGAGTAAAAAAGCTAAAGAAACTTATGCTCATGTAATCGCAAAATCTTACCAATTAAAAGATGAGCTTGATGCGAATGTATCAACAATTAAACAACATACTGATGACGTTTTGTCAGATGCTCAAGAAATTTATCTTGCCCAAAAACAGCAAGAGCAAGCCGATAGCATTGAGGATATAGCAGGCGCTAATGAAGTTTAAAATTTGTCATCAAAACAAAAGTCGAGTAAGAGTTAAGTGTTCTTTTTTACTAACGTTATCCGTTAGAGAAATGATTCAGGAGGAGGCTCAACTCCAACCAGCTATTCAAAAAATAGTTTTTTATCATGATGAAAGGACAATGGCTGTCTTTGTTCATAAAGATTACTCGATGGCACACGCTCTCAAATTTTTAAATGGTTTGAATGAAGATCAAATCATTAGATGTTTACAAGAACCCTATCGCAAAGAAAAGACGCCTTATGCGATTGTTTCGAAGGAACTGAGCCTGTTTGTGCTGAGACGTCTATTTCTACCTCAACCTATTCAGTATCTCTATACCCTTTATTTATCCACTAAATATATAGAAAAAGCGCTTCAATCGTTAGTATCGCAGGATATAAATATGGAAGTTTTAGATGGCGCTGCTATTTTAACTGCCATATTGATTGGACAGCCTAAAACAGCTAGTTCCATTATGTTTATCATGGGATTGGGTGATCAATTAAATGACTGGACCAATAAAAAGTCAATTGCAGATTTGGAAAGCAGTATGAAAGATCCTACTAAAACGGTATGGTTGTTAGACAGTCAAGGGAATAAGCTTGAGCGTAATGCTAAAGAAGTTCAGTTGAATGACATTATAATCGTGTCTGAAGGAAAGGAAATTTTATTTGACGGGGTAGTGGATGCTGGCTCAGCCATGGTCAATGAAAGTTCGCTTACCGGAGAATTTTTCCCTATCCTTAAGCAAGAAGAAGATCAAGTCTTTTCAAATACAGTGATCGAATCGGGAGAATTATCTATTCGCGTTACAAATACCACGTTAAATTACCGTATCCACGAATTGATGTCTCTAATGCGTCAATCAGAAAATCAAAAAGGCACTCAACAAACTAAATATATTGCTCTAGCTGACAATCTGGTTAAGTACAATTTTTTAGGTGTCATTCTTACCTATTTATTCACTGGATCTTTGCGAAGAGCCCTATCGTTTCTATTAGTTGATTTCTCTTGTGCTTTGAAGCTTTCGGTTCCTATTTCTTACTTAACGGCAATTAAAGAAGCAGTTGAGAAGGAAATATTAATTAAAAGTATGGATGTCGTGGAAAAGTATAATGACATCGATCTGTTTGTCTTTGATAAAACCGGGACTTTAACTGTATCCGATCCTAAGGTTTATAAAACCGTCTCTTTTGATGATTATGAAACCGAAGATGTTTTACGAATGGGCGCTTGCTTAGAAGAACACATTCATCATCCATTGGCTAAAGCCGTAGTGAACGAAGCCCAAGAAAAAGCTATTGTCCATGATGAAATGCATGGAAAGCTCCATCATATTGCGTCGCGCGGGATCTTATCAACCATTGATGGAAAAGAAGTAGTCATTGGTAGTTATCTTTTAATGACGGATAAAAAAATTGCTATTTCTGAAGAACAAAAAGCCGTTATTAATAACTATGAACAGCAATACAACCTACTCTATCTTGGTTACAACGGAAGATTAATTGGTCTTTTTCTAATTGATACCCCGCTTCGTCCGCAAGCGGCCAAAGTCATTCAATGGTTACAAAGTAAGGGCAAAGAAGTTGCGCTTCTTACTGGTGATACCAAAGAGCGAACTCAAAATCTTATGAATAATATATCCGTTCAATATTTACAAACAGAAGTGTCACCAAATGATAAATATCAGTTCATTGAAGAACAAAAACGTTCAGGTAAAAAAGTCATGATGCTTGGAGATGGGCTCAATGATTCTGCTGCACTATCGCTTGCAGACATAGGGGCAGTTATGAATGATGCTGCTGATATTTGCAAACAAACAAGTGATCTTGTTTTATCAAATAATCAATTAGAAAGTCTAATGGAATTGGCTGAAATTAGCCATTTATTAGATAAAAGAATAAAGAAAAATGTTAAACAAACCATTGCGATTAATAGTGGGCTCATTTTATTAGGTGTTTTTGATTTATTATCACCAAGTTCCCTATCAATCCTACATAATTTGACAACGACTGGCATAATTTTAAGAAGTATGTCAGGTTTTAAAAGATAAAAGGAATAATCCAGTATTCGCTTTCTCTTAAAAAAGCTGGTAGATTTACTTTGCCTTATCCTAGTTAAACCTGAATATCAATTGTAATGCCTGTTTAATATAAAGCAGCCCTGTATTAAAATGGGGGATTTCTATGAAAGTAAGGTATAAAAATTTATGGATACGTGATGCAGAAATAGCAGATGCTGCCAAACTCTGTCAATGGTGGAATGATGGGGAACTAATGAAATATTTGGGTTTTCCCAATGGATTAGGCAAATCAGTCGAAGAAATCGAAGATAAGATTGAAAATTATACCGATGAAAAAGGTCGGCTCCTACTCATTGAGTATCAAGGTCAATTAATTGGTGAAATGTTTTATGATAACTTGGGGAATCAAGTCACAGAAATACATATAAAGATTTGTGAAGCAATTTATCGCAATAAAGGCCTGGGTCGAATTATTCTGAGTTTATTGATTAAAGAATTATTTAATCAAGGCTATCAAAAAATTATTTTAGATGTTAATCTTCAAAATACTAGGGCCCAACATGTATATGAGCTACTAGGGTTTAAAAAGTTGCGGATTAACGATGACTCATGGGTCGACCAACTTGGTTGTAGCCAATCCAGTGTTGACTATGAGTTAGTGGAAAATGATTTTAGGGATTATGCTACAGATACTAATATAAGTGGGTAAAAAATAATGAAGACCTCAGGGCACTAAATAAGTGTCGTGAGGTCTTAAAACTATTAAATGAAAAGTGAATTATTTTTCTTCTAGTGTGTCTTTAATTACTAATTCTAACGGAGAAGCAATGGATTCTTCAACTTTTTCTCCTTTTAAATGATTGATGGCAGCTTCAACCGCTAAATGTCCCATTTCTTTAGGTTGTTGAGCGATCGTTGCAGCCAACTCACCTTCTTTGACCGCTTCCAAGCCATCGTCATTGCCATCAAATCCTATCACGAGAATTTCTTCTTCTAAACCAGCAGCTTTAATAGCTTCAATAGCCCCTAAAGCCATTTCATCATTTTGAGCAAAGACAGCTTGAACATCAGGGTGTGCTTGAAGAAGATTTTCCATAACAGTTAATCCTTCTGAACGGTTAAAGTTAGCAGATTGACTAGCGATAAGCTCTAATTGATCTTTGGCTCCTTCTTCAAAACCTTCCCCTCTTTCGTTTGTTGCAGAAGCGCCTGGAACACCTTCTAATTGAATAACTTTCGCACCTTTTCCAATCTTTTCAATAATGAATTCAGCAGCCATCTTACCGCCATCTAAGTTATTAGAGGCTACTAATGAAACAACTTCACCTTCTGCAGCGTTTCTGTCAATGGTAATAACAGGAATTTTTGCTTCATTAGCATTTTTAATAGCTGGGACTATAGCATCGGAATCAACGGGATTAATGAGTAAAATATCTACTCCTTGAGTGATTAAGTCATCCAGTCCATTAAGCTGTGTTGTTGCATCATCTTGTGCGTCAACAATTTTAACAGTGGCTCCCATTTCTTTTGCAGCCTCTTCAACACCTTCTTGTAAATCGACGAAGAAGGGATTATTGGTAGTGGAAATTGCTAGACCTATTGTATATTCTTCTTCTGCCTTAACCTGTAGGTTAGCAGTTAAACTTGATAGAACAAGTGGTAAAATAGCGAACAAGGCGATAGTAATTTTTTTTATAGATTTCATTTGAATGCTCCTTTTATATAGTTATTTTTCTTTTCGATCTAATAGAACAGCGATTAATATAACGATACCTTGAACAATTTGTTGATAAAAACTAGATACTCCAAGTAAGTTTAAACCATTATTCAACGTACCAATGATTAAAGCGCCGACTAAGGTTCCAATGATGCGGCCATGACCTCCAGCCATACTTGTACCACCAATGACAACAGCAGCGATGGCATCCATTTCATAAGCGACTCCAGCAGTTGGTTGCGCTGAGTTTAATCGTGAAGTTAAGATTAAACCTGCAGTGGCAGCCAAAGCCCCGGAGATAGTGTAGACAATAAGTTTAACTCGATGACTATTAATTCCAGCAATATAAGCCGCTTTTTCATTTCCTCCAACGGAAAAAGTTTTCCGTCCAAATGTTGTGCGATGCAAAAGCATGTAGAGAATGCCAAAAACAACCAACATTAGAAGAACCGGCACTGGAATTTTCCATAAATACCCCCTTCCAATGGATTCAAAAAATTGCCCCCCTTCAAATTTAGTGAGAGGATTTCCTCCCGTTAGTACCAAAGTTAATCCGCGATAGATAGTCATAGTTGAAAGGGTAGCAATAAATGGAACAACCCTCCCCTTAGTTATAATTAATCCATTAATTGCTCCTAAAAGTCCCCCAAGTAAGACCCCAATTAAAACAGCAAGTATAGGGCTCATACCATACATCATTAAGTATGCGACTATCGCGCTTGACAAAGCTAAGACAGAGCCGACCGACAAGTCAATCCCCCCAGTGATAATGACAAAGGTCATACCGAATGCTATAAAGGCATTAATTGAGACTTGTCTAAGCAAATTAAGTAAATTATTTATTTTAATAAAATTTGGATTTAAGAGGGTAACGAGAACAAACAAAACAATTAAGGCCAATACTGGACCTAATCTTCTTAAATCAAATTGCTTTTTCGATGATTTCTTTTCAACTGTATCCATTATTTTCCTCCTGTAGCTAAAGTCATGATGCGTTCTTCCGATAATTCTTCATGGGACAGACAGCCATTCAGTTTTCCTTCATGAATAACAAGTACACGGTCACTGACTCCAATTATTTCAGGTAAATCACTTGATACCATTATGATACCAACACCTCGATCGGTTAATTCACGCATCAACAAGTATATTTCTCGTTTAGCACCGATATCCACTCCACGGGTAGGTTCATCCAAAATTAAAATTTGAGTTCCAGCAGCAATCCATTTGGCTAAGACCACTTTTTGCTGATTCCCACCAGATAGGGAAGTCACTGGTAGATGCATATCCATTGTCTTTATAGCCAAACGTTCGATGAGTAACTGCACAAAATCTTCTTCTTCCTTGGTGTGAATTAAACCGTTTTTAGAAAATTCTTTAAAAGCAGTGATTCCAATATTTTCTTTAATCGAAAAGTCTAAAATAAGGCCTTCCTCTTTACGGTTTTCAGTTAAGTAACCAATTCCTTGTTTAATAGCATGAAGTGGTGAAGAGAGAAGCACAGGCTGATTATTAATTTTAATAGTTCCGCGCTCAATCGGAAGCAAGCCGAAGATAGCCGACATAATTTCTGTACGTCCTGCTCCCATCAGTCCAGACACACCGAGTATTTCCCCTTGTTTCAAAGTGAAAGAGATATCCTCAAATTTTTCACTCACCGTTAGCTTGTTAACTTCTAAAAGTGTACGGCCAACTTCTGAACGTTTACTCGGATAGTAATCCCCAATGTCTCGACCCACCATTGCACGAACAATTTCTTTCTCATCCGTGTTGGTAACATCTTTAGTCATAATCGAAATGCCATCGCGCATGACAGTGATACGGTCGCTTATTTGAAATATTTCCTTCAAGCGGTGCGAGATGTATACAATTGCGACTCCTTGTTGCTTAAGTTTTTGGATTATAGAAAAGAGTGTATCAATTTCATGGTCTGACAAAGCAGCTGTCGGTTCATCCATGATAATAACAGAAGCATCGTTCATCAGTGTTTTGGCAATTTCAATTAGTTGTTGTTGACCGATACTGAGTGTTCCCATCAAGGCATCAAGATCAATCTGAATACCTAATTCTTGCAAAATAGTTTTAGCTTTTAATTTCATGGTAGCTTGGTCACAGAAAAGGCCATATTTGGTAAGCTCTTTCCCCATAAACATGTTTTCTAAGACGGTCATCTTTGGCCAAGTTATCAATTCTTGATGAATAAAGCTAACGCCATTATTTTCAGCATCTTTGGGATTATCAAACAATGATTCTTTTCCATTAATGGTAATCTTTCCTTGGTCAGCTGATAATAGACCGGTTAAAATGTTCATTAAAGTTGATTTTCCAGCTCCATTTTCACCCATTAGTGAATGGACTTCTCCACTTCTTAAGTCGAAGTTTACTCCTCTTAAGACTTGGTTGGCTGCAAACTGTTTATGGATATTAGTCATTTGAATTTCCATAATACTCCCCCCTAGAAAATGACGCCTGATTGCAAAATAATATTTGCATAAGGAGTCGCCTCACCTGTTCTTATGATCGCTTTGCTTTTATGGGTCTGCTTCTTGAATGAGTCATGATCTATAAATTGAATCTCAATAAGTGGATTTACTAATTGCTGGATTTCAGCTAGCAAATTCGGATTATATTGTTTGATTTCTTCGGCGAGAATAATCCGTTCAATTTTCATATCACTCATTACTGTTTTTAAAACACTGATAAAATCAGGCTCACCTAAGCGAATAGCTAAATCAATTTTTTCTACATGCGTTGTGATAGGAAGACCACAATCTGCAATTGTTAGTTGATCAGTATGGCCCATATCGGATAAAACTTTGGAGATATGACTATTTAATATCCCATGTTTTTTCAAAATATACACTCTCCTTCATTTGTTTGATAGTAGGCATTCCTTTTTGAGCCCCTTCTTTTCCGATTGATAGGGCGGCGGCTAAGTTGGCAAAACGAATTGCTTCTTCGAGTTCGAACTGGTTGCCAATAGCAAAGGCGAGCGCACCATTGAATGTATCACCAGCCCCAGTAGTATCTACAATTTGATCAACTTTATAGGAAGGGACTTCAATAAGTTCATGTCCATTATGAAAGACGGCCCCTTGAGCTCCTAAGGTTACAATCATTTTGTTCGGATATTGAGCCAGAACTTCTGCCATTTCTTGATCTGGGAACATTAAGCGAAATTCATGTTCATTAGGTGTGATGTAATCGATAGCTGCCATCAATTGTGGATTAAATGAGCGAGCGGGCGCAGGGTTATATATTATTTGACAAGAGGCATCAGCCATTTGTTGTATAAGGGTTTCAACCGTTTCGATGGGACTTTCATTTTGGATTAGAATTAAATCACAGGTAGTGAGAAATGCTTGCTCTTTTAGAACTTGTTCGCTTGAATAAGCATCATTAGCTCCCGCTACATAAATGATCGTATTTTCGCCTTCAACAACATTAATAATGGCAGAACCTGAAGGAAGCTGCTTCTTTGTTTTAATGTGTGAAACTTCAATCCGATTATTTTGCAAATTGGCTATTAAACTTTCACCGAATCTATCAGCTCCCACTGCTCCTAACATATAAGTTTCTGCACCCAGTCGGCTGGTTGCAACGGCTTGATTAGCTCCTTTGCCACCAAAATAAGTTTCAAAGTATTCCCCAAAAATAGTCTCTCCAGCTTGGGGTCTTCGTTTAGAAGTCACCACAAAATCAGTAGATATACTTCCAATGACTGCAATTTTTACCATTATTTTACCTCCCTTAAAGAATTTCTTTTTAATAATCGCGGTTTGACTTGGATGATTTTAGACATTTCAGGATCTATTTGTTGGTTAATAATAGCTAGTAACAATTCTGTTCCCTGATAACCTATTTTATAAGCCGGTTGTTCAATGGTAGTTAAACTCGGATGGGCATAGGCTCCAAAGACAATTCCATCATACCCAATGATTTGGACATCTTCTGGGATAATAGAACCTAATTGATTCCAAGCTTGGATAAGGGCTAAAGCATAGATATCATTAGGAGCAATCACCGTATCAATATTGGGATAGTCACGAATAATCTCCTTGGCAACTTGATCTGCAAATTCTGTCTGGAAGGACGGAGTAGAATATATCTGATAGTCGATTTTATATTGATCAAATACAGACTGTATTCCTTGCAAACGCATTTTAGACACTTGAATATCCATTGGACCCGTCATAATCAGAATAGAGCCATGATTAGTTTCAAGAATAGTTTGTCCAATGAGTTCTCCGCCATAAAAATCATCAGAGATTACTGCAAACTGGTCTTGATCATTCATCCGGTCTAATGAGACGGTTGGAACGTCCTCAGGTGTGTCTAGATGAGTCCCATCAATTTTGATTAATCCAGCGACTTTATATTGTTTAAAAAAATTAAGATAGTTCTCACCAATCGTTTCTTGGCCTTCGGTATTGCCTAATAAAAGCATATAGCCGTGTTGCAAGGCACATTGTTCGACTCCCTTGATTAAAGAAGGAAAATAAGGGTTAGTAATATCCGGAACCAATAAACCAAGAATTTTCATCGACTGTTTATTTAAAGATCTAGCAATTTCATTAGGGATATAATCTAATTTTTTAATCGCCGAAAGAATCTTGTGTTTGGATTGTTCGCTCACATAACCACTGTTATTCATCAGGCGCGAAACAGTTGCGACTGAAACGCCTGCTTCATTTGCCACATCACGAATTGTTACCAAAAACTTCACACCTCCATGTGTAACCGTTTACACACATTATTATATTAATTTTTTTTAGTTTGTCAAGAAGAAAGGTTTAATGAGTTTTTGTATTATCTAAAGCCCCTAATTCGCAATTCAATTAGGAGCTTAAAAAAGTGAAACGTCTCAAACTTACTCAAGCGTTATAATCCTACCGATTAAAAACGAAGGAAGCTGTATTTCAACCTATTTTAACAACCCATATTGTTTCAATGAATGAATTAAAGGACGCACTCTAAGGGACACGACTAATAAGTGTCTCAGAAGCCGTTAAAAAATTTAGACGTAAACTATTTAATATTTTCTTACTTCTTTGTATGGAACGAGATTTGCACGGGGGGGTAAAATTTAGAGCATTCTTTTTTATAAAAACTCTTGACTCTCTAAAGTAAGAATAATAAACTATTATCGACGATACCGTCGGTATATAAAAAAAGGGGGGGTTGCATGTGCTCGGCTAGGCGATTAAAGCCAGAAGAAAGAAAAAATGAAATTAAAGAAGCAGCCAGAAAAGTATTTGTTAGTAAAGGGTTCGCTAATACTACGATGGAAGATATTATTAACGAAACGACCATGTCTAAAGGAGGCTTCTATCATTATTATAAAAGCACCATTGATATTCTTCATGACCTAATGGTTGATGGGATACATTATAGAAATGAAGTAATCAAATCCAACTTAAGTGAGTTCAAGCAAGGGTATGAAATAGAGTTTATAGCAAAACAACTTGTCGAAAAAATACTGGATGATAATTTATATATGGAAATTTATGTCCAATTTTTAATTGAAAAAAAGAGAAGCAAAAAGCTCAATAGTATCTTTAACCAGTTAAAAGCACAAAGTAGGGAAGAATTTAGTCAGCTTCAAAGGAATGTTCCAGAATTTTTATTGAATGATGCACTCTATGATTTTGTGACAGATTTTATTAATTCAATGATTTTAGGGGCAGATATTTTAGAAGCTAGAGATAATTTTAAAAAAAATAAAGAAATTATAGAAAAAATGTTTGTAGCACTTTTCAAAGAAGGGAGAAAACAAAATGGAAAAAACAATGAAAGAAAGACTTTTAACGGATAATCTTGTTCGACTTATGTTTCATCAGGCTGTTCCAGCTGTACTCGGTATGCTCGTTATCGGACTGTTTCCTTTGATGGATGGAATTTTTGCTGGAAATATTTTAGGAGAAGCTGCCATGACGGCTTGCTCTGTTTCTGCGCCGATTACTTTTGTAAATAATGGCGTATCGACATTGATTGGAATAGGGAGTGCTTCTATTTTATCAAGAGCCTTAGGAGAAGGTGATCAGGAGAAAATCGATAAGATAATGGGGAACTTAGTTTATTGGGTAATTGTATTATCACTTTTGATTACAGTATTTGGAATCTTTTTATCTCCTTATTTTTTAGATTTATTAGGAGCAAGTGGAGCAATCAAAGAGCTAGGTCTTCGATACGTGAGAATTATTTTCGCAGGGTCATTTTTTATCAATTATGTTCAATCATCTAATATGGTCATGCGAGGCGAAGGCCAAGTAAAAAAGGCTATGCTGATAATGGGGCTTGGAGCAATTCTCAATATAATTCTTGACCCTATTTTCATGATTGCGATGGGAGAATATGGAATAGAAGGAGCAGCCTTAGCTACAATCTTGGCTCAATCTGTTCAAGCAGGGTTTACCTTGTATTATTTCCGTTATAAGAGTGATGTTGTAAAGATAGGAAAAATCAAAAAGGCTAATGAACTTTCTAAAGAAATGGTGGGGGTAGGTATTTCAGCTATGCTCATGCAGATTTTATTTATGGTTCAACAAAGCTTGTTATATCGACAAGCCTTTCAATATGGAAGTGATGAGTGGGCAACACTAATGGCTGCGACCTTGAGGTTTTATGGCTTCTCATTTATTCCACTTTGGGGTATGAGTCAAGCCCTTCAACCTATTATAGGGGCTAATTTTGGAGCGAAGCAGTATGCAAGAGTTAAAGAAACGATGAAGATTTTTATCCTATCAGGTACTATATTATCTTTAGTGTTCTACCTACCGGCACAATTTTTCCCTGCAAGAATATTTGGTTTATTTAACGTGAGCGAAGAAATTATCCAACGTGGAGTGGGGCATTTTAGACTGTTTTTCTCAGTATATATACTTTATGCAGCTATGAATATGGCAATCACATTTTTCCAATCGATTGGCAATGGTAAAAAAGCTGGGATTATTGTTCTGTTAAGACAACTTATTTTATTCGTACCAGCTTTGCTTATCTTACCTGGAATATTTGGAAGTGGGGCTGTTTGGTGGGCAGAAGCACTAGTTGATTTGATTGTAATTCTTATTGCTTTAGCCATGATGGTCCAAGAAATAAAAGCTTTTAAGCAAGCGGAATTCATTTAATTTTTAGTGCCTATCAACCAATAGCGGAGGAAGGAGAAGGCAACTCATTTCTTTAAGAGTTTATCTATATTACAAGAATGGTTACGTCTCTACAAAAAAGCTAAATGTTACTGCTAAAATGGAAATAATCATTAAAAGCCAATCTTTGCATAATTTTTTTGTTATATATGACGGATTATGGCAAGCAGTACTTAGAAAGAAATTTTAGCTCAGGTTTCACTACTCACTATAGATGAATAATTCTTGTGAAAGAAACCCATTTAGAAAGAAATTTAAAAGCAAAAGAATATCCGTAATACGATCAAGCACTTGTCTCTTAGAGATAAGTGCTTTTGATTATAATAGTTTTTAGTCATCGAGGCTTATGGTAAATTAAACTGGAAGGATTAGTGATAATAATGACGGTAATGAAGACTATAAGATGGATAGAAACAGAGGGTGGCTATTCGTTTAAAAATAAGACTACTTTAAAAGGGCAGCTATTACTTACAAAAATATTGAAACCATTGGGAGTCTTTCCGCTAATAAAGGATGGTCTAAAGAATTCAATCTTCTTTCATGGAATAAGTGTCCTGCTAAATAGGGCCTTGGAGATTGTTTACCTGATCATGATAAGATGGGCAAAGGAGTTACTTTAACGGATGAGGAAGTCAAGCAATTATGAGTTATTAAAAACAATGGAATCTTAACCGGTTAAAGGGTATTTTTAATCAGTGAAGGGCACTCTTTTTTAGGCGTAATGTTTAATGGAGCCAACAGTTAGGAGGCTTCGTTTCTAATCCTAATCAATTTACCTTTGAAGGGGAAATTTCAGGACTGAAATTAGCTACTTTTAAATTCTCAATGCCAGCAATAGGTCGTGGCTTGTTCACTAGCTCTCTTTCCCTGACATGAAATAAGTTCTAAGATCTTGAGACGATTAGGATCGGCGATTGCTTTTAGTAATAAACTAAGTTCTTCTCAATTCATTTACATTCTCCTATATAGACGGCTATCTATCTATGGCTTCGTTTTACTCCTCATAGCTTGTAAGTCAAAAAATAGAGTTTAAGCAGCAGGAGCGTCTTTTATATCGGTCATTCCGAAGTTAGATTCTCTAAATATTAACTATGAATAGCTAAGACTTTAAAGCGTTTTTTTGATAAAATTAATGAGACAAATCAATTGGAGTGAAAATATTGGAAAAAATGAATCGAGCGATTGCAAAGCTGATTTTATCGTTCAAAGAGCTAAATGGTATCGGCAATAAATCAATACTTAAACGATTAAAAGAAAATACAAACATCTTGCAGGTGGATAGTTTTAAGACACTAGCTTTTTAACCAATTAAATATACCGATGCTTAATAAAGCTTTAAATTGAACAAATAAAAATTGGGAGACTATCTATCAAGCATGCGATTAGATACACACCTATTAGCATTTTCGACTATAGTGAACGTTTAGGAGAAGCCTTTCGATTAAAGCAAAGTTTCAGTGGAAATGTAAAATATATCGATAAACAATCTGCCCTTCCTATATTCCGAGAGGAAAGTGTAAGACAGTTCAACTTATTAATGGAAGAGTCTAGAGAAAAAAGTTGAAAGATTATCTATTGAAAGAAAGGAGCATGAAAAGACAAAAGCAGGAGTGGAACAAGCTGATTTATTTGAAGAGATAAGCTATGAATTATAATGCATTGTTAGAAAACCATCACTTTGTTTTTGGAGGAATAGTGTATCCTACTAGAACCAAAGCCTATGCTGGAACTTTTTCATTTTATAGGAGGACAATAGGTTACAAAGTTTTACTAAAAAGCCTAAATAATAGAAAGATTACAAACGGCCATTCACTAACCCCACCTATAACCACTAAAAAAAGGGAGTGAATTTCATGAGAATTTAGCAATCTAATTAAGGAGCTGATTTATATGAATGAATGAGAATTAACTTTAAAAACAAATCAATTAGTAGAAATTTATTCTGAATTTAGTAACAAAAATGAAGAATATTTTTCACTTGGATACTTAATTGCAATTGAAGACGACTTCTCAACTCTAATTTCAATTAATGAATATGGAATGATTGAGAGTTTTCAATATAGGAAAAATGCATTTATATCCAATATCGTTTCTTCAACTTGCTATCTTAAAAATTTTAAAAAAATAATTGATTATAATAAATCAATTAATCTTTACGACCCATATTCACTGACCAAAGATTATGAACAACAATTTCAAGGAAAAGACCCAATCAATGAGCCTATCTTAGTGAATAAACAAGTATCAATTATAACTACCGAGAATGATTTTATACTTCAAGGTAGGATTATAGAAAAAACCAAGGAATCATTTGTTCTTTCTTCTTCAACAATCGATGATTTGACTGAAAATCAGTTATACGAAATCAAACATGAAGACATTGTCCTAATTGATTTGTTAAGTATTGATAACAAATTAATTGAACAAATAAAATAAATACAAGTCCTTGAATAAATACAATAGTGCCAACACATCAATAACTAAAAAAACAGGAGGAATTACATGTTAAAATTTTCGCATGCCATCGTTAGAACACCTAGTCAATCAATGTTAGAAGGTATTACGACTGGAATGTTCTCTAAAGAGCAACCAGTTTATGAAGATGCCTTGGTGCAACACGCTAACTATGTCAAAGCATTGGAAGAATTAGGAGTAAAAGTCACTGCTTTAGAGCCTTTAGAAGAATACCCTGATTCTTGTTTTGTTGAAGATCCAGCTGTGGTTATGGCAGAGTTTGCGATTGTGACTAATTCACCCAAAGAATCGCGTAATGGAGAAAAATATGAAATGAAAAAAGTACTTAAGGATTTCTATAAAGAAGATCAAATCATTTACATTGAGGCACCCGGAACTATGGAGGGTGGAGATGTGATGCTAGTAGATAAGCATTTTTATGTGGGCTTATCCGATCGAACTAATCAAGAAGGGGCTAAACAATTTGACCAAATTGTGCGCCAGTTTGGCTATACTTCTTCAACGGTGCCGGTCACAGAAGGACTGCACTTAAAAGACTTTGTTATTTATTTAGAAAATAACAATATGTTAGTTAGTTCGGTGATGAATAAGGTCGAGGATTTCCAAAAATATAAGCGATATGTGGTTGAAGCGGAAGAACTCTATGCCATCAACAGTCTTTATATCAATGGGACGGTGCTGGTTCCTGAAGGTCACCCTAAAACACAAGCACATATTGAAAGTTTAGGTTATCCTGTAAAAGTAGTAAATACTGATGAATTTAAGAAAATTGACGGTAGCTTAACGTGTTTATCTTTAAGATTTTAAGCTAATTAAAAAAGAGTCCTGCTCAATGTACCGACCCCCTAAAACCTTGTTCGGGTTTAAGGGGTCAGTACAATTGAGCTGGCTTTTTTATTCAATCACATTCTTGTTTAAAATTAATTTTTGAGCTAAGACCACCCAAGCGAAACTAATCATCCAGCCGCCTATAATATCCGAAGGGAAATGTACTCCTAGATAAACGCGGGAATAACCAACTAGAAAAGTATAAATTAAACCTAAAGTTAAAATTTTATAAAAGTGCTTGCTACGCCAACATAAGACCATTATGGCAAAGACAGCGGTAGAACTAATCATAGCATGACCAGATGGGAAAGAATAAAAGTTTTCTTCAACTAAAAGATTGAGCAAATCTGGTCGGTCTCTTTGGAAAATCAACTTTAGAATTGTATTAATAACCAAAGTTCCCGGAATAGCTATCAATAGGAAGTGCATTTTATTAAAGGCTCTTTTTTTAAAAAGCATTAAAAGGATGATGGCGAAAAAAATTAAGACTGGTATGGCACTTGAAGAGTGGGTAATAAAGAGCATGATTTTGTCCATCAAGGGATTTTGAAGGTCGCGTACCCAGCTTTGAATGGGAGTATCGAAAGTTACCAATTCATTTTTTTTAATTTCTAAACCTAAATGGACAAAAAGTGTGGTCAGTATGGTGAAGATAAAATAAGCACTAGTAATTTTACCAATAATTTTTTTGGTCATAAGGGCATCCTTTCTATTGAATACTTATAAATATTAACTATATAAAATCTTGTCAAAAACAACAAGTCTTAAGATGAAAAATGGGTAAATTTTACAAACAAAGTCAATTTTGATAGTATAAAAGCCCTGTTTTAAAATAAATTTAGGAGGAATGATTTGAAAAAGTTAAAAGAAATTTCAGTATATCATGCATCGCTTATAACGTCATTTTTATTAGTTATTTTAGGTATTTTTATTCCTAATGAATTAAGTGTTGGAACACAAATTTTAAAAGATCAGGTGGCAAACAATTTTGGTTGGCTTTATCTTCTACTCATTCCACTAATATTATTAGTTTGTATTTATTTCATACTTAGTCCCTTAGGCCAGATTCGTTTAGGAGAACCCGACTCAAAACCTGAATATTCGACCACTTCTTGGGTAGCTATGATGTTTTCCGCTGGTATGGGAATTGGGCTTGTTTTTTACGGAGCGGCAGAACCTTTGTCACACTTTGCTATTTCGACTCCGATTGCTCCAGCAGGAAGTCAAGAAGCGTTAGCGGATGCCTTTCGCTTTACTTTTTTCCATTGGGGGATACATGGTTGGGCGATCTATGGTGTGGTAGCACTTGCCCTAGCTTACTTTGGTTTTCGTAAGCAAGAAAACTACCTATTATCTCATACTTTAAAACCTTTACTAGGAAATAAAGCAACGGGCTGGATCGGAACAGTAGTGGATACAATAACGATTGTTGCCACTGTTATTGGGGTCGCAACTACTATTGGTTTTGGCGCAGCCCAAATTAATGGAGGGTTAAATTATTTGTTTAATATCTCTATTTCTAATAGTGTCCAAATTATTATTATAATTATCACAACGATCTTATTTATACTTTCTGCTATTTCAGGTTTAGGAAAAGGGGTTAAAATTCTTTCCAATTTAAACCTGCTTTTAGCGGGCTGTCTATTAGCCATTGTCGCTATTGTAGGCCCGACTGTCGGTGTTTTAAACACATTTACAGAATCATTGGGTAATTATTTACAAAATTTTATTGAAATGAGTTTTCGATCAGCCGCTTTTGATAGGGATAAGAGGGAGTGGATTAATACTTGGACTTTGTTTTATTGGGCATGGTGGACTTCATGGTCGCCCTTCGTGGGGATTTTTATAGCCCGTATTTCGCGCGGACGCACCATACGTGAGTTTTTAACGGTGGTACTTCTACTTCCTACGCTATTAAGTTTTATTTGGTTCTCTACTTTTGGAACTTTAGCAGCCAATGTTCAAATGAATATAGCCGACTTAACAGCTTTTGAACCCGAACAGTTGCTATTTGCAACCTTTAACTATTATCCTTTAAGCGGCCTTCTTTCTTTAGTGGCGATTATTCTTGTTGTCTCATTTTTTATTACGTCAGCGGACTCAGCGACTTTTGTTTTGGCCATGTTGTCGGAAGAAGGTAATATCAAGCCTAATAATAGAACTAAGATTACTTGGGGATTTACACTTTCAATTATTGCGGTTGTCTTACTATTGTCTGGCGGTTTACTAGCTATTCAAAATGTCTTAATAATCGTTTCCTTACCCTTTGTTTTCATTCTTATTTTAGTTATTTTATCCCTCATCAAAGAATTGAATCATGAACAAAGAGAAATGGGCTTAACCATTACACCAGACCGATTACCTAATTCAAACGATCCCTTTAAATCTTATGAAGATTAAGTGGGCGACTTATTTAAACTTCCTGTATCAGCAGGAGGTTTTTTTAAGCCGTCTGGTTTGCCACCGAATATGGATAAGAGGATGCTTTTAATAGAGAAGGAGGGGGTTAAATGGAATATAGTCGTGAAGAAAAAGATTTTGTAATTAGTTATTTAAAAGATCCGAATAGCTATCAAGATGCTTTTAAAAAAGAATTGCAAGCTTTTATAGAACTTACAGAGATCGGTGACTTATATATCAACACTTTATTACAGGAAATGCTTCAAGAAGATATGCTTCAACTGAATGACCCGCCCTATACGGAATTTAAATATAAAGGATTAAAATTATTTTTATCCTAACTGTTTAAAATTTTAACAAATGTATTTATAGCAACCCTAAGGACGTTTTTACGAGTCGCTTTATTAGCCAATTTTCTTAAAGTGGCGTATGATTAAAATATGCAGATGTTACAGATTCAAAAATAAATTATAAGGGGGAAATAGAATGGAGCGCTTAAAAGATAAAGTGGCAATAGTAACAGGCGGGGCTGGTGGAATTGGTTCAGCCATTGTCCGCGCCTATGCTAGAGAAGGGGCAAAAGTAGCAATCGTCGATCTTAATCAAGAAAAAGGCGAGGCTTTAAGCCGTTCTCTAAATGAGGAGGGATATAATACCTTCTTTATCAAGACTGATTTGACTAAAAAATCAGCCTTAGAAACGTGCATTCAAGGGGTTGTTGACCGCTATCATCAAATCGATGTGTTGGTCAATAATGCTCATGCTTCAAGGATGAAGAGCTTCTTAGATATTACAGAAGAAGATTTAGCTCTATCAATGGAGTCTGGTTTCTATGCTACCTTTTTCTTGAGCCAACTAGCTATTCCATATCTTAAAAAGACTAAAGGAAATATCATTAATTTTGGTTCAGGAGCAGCCATTAAGGGTGATAACCATCAAGGGGCTTATGTAGCAGCCAAAGAAGCGATTCGTGGGATTTCGCGTGTGATGGCGAATGAGTTTGGTAAAGATGGTATCAATGTGAATGTCATTTCACCTATAGCCTATTCTGAAGGTGTCGATGCTTGGCGTGCTGAAAACCCTGAATATTATGAAAAAGTCGTTCAAGGTATTCCACTCCAAAAATTTGGTGATATTGACAAAGATATCGCACCAGTCGCAGTTTTTCTAGCAAGTGATGAATCACGTTACATCACAGGTCAAACATTTATGGTTGATGGAGGAAGTATTAAATTATATTAGGAGGAAACAAAATGGAAAGATTAGAAGGTAAAGTTTTAATTATTACTGGCGGCGCTCAAGGGATGGGGAAAGTGCATGCAGAGGTCGCTTTAGCTGAAGGAGCTAAGGTTGTCATTACTGATATTAATGAAGAAAAAGGTAATGAAGTTGCTAAAGAACTTGGTCAAAATGTTCTATTTGTTAAACAAGATGTGACCAAGGAAAGTGACTGGAAAAAGGTAATTGATGCGACAATGGATAAATGGGGCAGGATAGACTCGCTCGTTAATAATGCAGGTATCACTTATAATATGAAAATTGAAGATGTTTCATTAGACGATTACATGAAAATTGTGAATATCAACCAAGTTTCCGTCTTTTTAGGTATTAAAGCCGTAACACCTATTATGAAGCAACAAAAGTATGGTTCTATAATTAACATTTCTTCTATGAATGGTTTAGTAGGTGGGGCGATCGGATATACAGACACTAAGTTTGCGGTTAGAGGAATGACGAAATCAGCAGCGAGAGAGTTATCTCCATATAATATAACCGTTAATTCTGTCCATCCTGGTGTAGTACACACACCAATGTTAGAACAACCGGGTGTTAAGGAAGCGGTTGATAAATTTAAAGAAACTATTCCTATGCGCCGAGTGGCTCAGCCTAAAGAAGTTTCTAATTTAGTTGTATTCTTAGCTTCCGATGAAGCAAGATATTCAACTGGATCTGAGTTTGTCATTGATGGAGGAGTTACAGCTGCTGTTTAAAATTAGCTAGTTACTAGCTTACTCTTATTTTAAAAGCATGCTATCGAATTCACTCAATTATTTCCTATGACACTTTTTAATGCTATAATATAATCAATAAAAAAAGAAAGGTTTGATAAAATGTTGAAATTATACTATGCACCTGGTACTTGTTCCTTGGCTTGCTGGATCGCTTTAGAATGGTCTGGTCTTGAGTATGAAACCATTCGTGTGGATTACAATGATCCTGAGTATCGTAAAATTAATCCTTTAGGAATGGTTCCTGCTCTTGAAATTGGAGCCGATCGTCCGATGACTCAAGCAGGAGCAATTTTACAATACATTGCTAATTCCGTTCCAGAAAAAGATTTAGGACCTAATGAAGGGTTAGAAAATGTTTTTGAGTTTGATGAAACATCTCTATTCCTTTCTGCAGATATTCATCCATCATTCTGGCCGTTCTTTAACCCACAGCGTTATACAACATCTGAAGACATAGATGTAATTGAAATGGCTCGTGCGGCAGCACCTGCTCGTATTGATGCGAACTTCAAACATCTTGATGATATTATTGGTGATTCTAATCACCTCTACCAAAATAAACGTACTGTGCTTGATCCATTAGCATTCATTTTTGCAACTTGGACTAAGAATTTAGAAAAAACGTATAAAGACTATCCAAACGTTAAGCGTATGGTAGAACATCTTAAGGAAGATCCAGCTGTTCAAAAAGTTCTTACTGAAGCTAATGAGTAGGTCAAAAGTGTTGATATAAATTAAAAACAAGAGACATGAAATTAAATTCATGTCTCTTATTTTTAAACAAAAACATTATAACAATAAGCTTTGTAAATATTTAAAATGACTAAGCAATGAGTGGTAAGTTGTATGTATCAACTATTTAAAGTGTTTTATTAAAGTGGATATAAAAAGTTAATCCTTTAAGATTAATCATTAAACCACTTTATTGATTTAATAAAGCTGAAAGATAGTGATTTTTAAATAGTATATTGTTTAATCAGTGAAAGGAAAGAGATGAATTTTATGGCAAGTATTGAAGTCAATAAAAAGGCACCAGACTTTGAATTAGAAGATTTCGAAGGAAAGACAGTTAAGCTTTCAGCTTTCAGAGGAAGTAAAAATGTAATGCTTGTATTAAACAGAGGCTTTATATGACCTTTCTGCCGCAAGCACATGATGCAGTTGCATAAAGATTATAATCAGTTTGAAAAAAGAGACACCGCTATTGTCGTCATTGGTCCTGAAAACGATAAAAAATTCGCAGACTACTGGCATGAAAATGACTTAGAATTTTATGGTCTACCTGATCCAAACCATTCGGTATTAAAATTGTATGGTCAAGAAGTAAATCTTTTTAAGATGGGACGGATGCCAGCTCAAATGTTGGTAGATAAAAAGGGTGAATTGAGATATATTCACTACGGTCATTCCATGAAAGATATCCCTGAAAATAGTGAGATGTTAGATTTGATAGATAGTTTATAATCAATTAACTAAATAAAGAGCAAACAGCACACATGCTGCTTGCTCTTTTGTTTCCTAATCCTATCGAATTATTTAAGATAAATTGGATTATTTTTTAGGCATTTTTTCGTCCTTTAGAATTTCTAATTTATGTGACTCCATCGATTCAATTTCACTGTCATCTGGATCGTCTAATTTTTTTCGATCTTCTGAATTTTCCCAATTTTTCCAATCTTCTTGTGATTTCCATGAGCCTAAAACCACAATTAAATCCTCTTCAATGCCTCTACTGATTGATAAATTAATGAAACCTGGTTGATCATTTATGATTTCACGATTCGATAATTTATTGATGATGCTTTCTGTTTTGCCTACTTTAGGTTTTATATGTTGCATAACTAAAAACATTCATACCATCTCCTTTATTTAAACATTAGCAAAGATGGCATTTATCTTCAATCGATTTGCTCAATCTAACAAGGGATTATTTGTAGTTGTTGATTATTTAATAGGGTTTGGCTGGATGGAAAATTTTAGAATTTAATTTTCGGTGACTTCAACTATTAATTCGTTTGCCATTCATTTGCAGAATAGCATCTATTATTATTTTCAATTTCATTTGCAACAAATAATTTGTGTCCATCATAAAAATATAAGATTTGGTCATTAATGAGCAAAGCAAATGTATGGGCACTTTCAGAATCTTTATTGACTTGACTAGGATCGATCAGTTCAAATTTAGTATCGGCAGGAAAACTGGCGTTGGTCTTCAAATGCATTGCTTGAATGACTTGAACAAAGTCATTACTATTTTTAAATTGAAGCTTAAAATCATTATAATCATCAAGATAGTAATCAAAAGCTTTTTGAAGAATTTCATATGTTTTCTTTTCAACTAGGAAAGCATCTTCATTTTTAAAACTTGTAGCTTTTAATGCGATTCTATTTTCTTGTTCATCATCTAGACCAATCAAATGGTTTACATCGATCACAATTTCATCATTTACTATATAAAGACCAAGGTCTTGATAAACCCTAGCATTTTGATAATTTTCTCGCAGATCATATGCCATTGATTGATAAGGATATAAGCTTTCGGGTTTGCCTTGATTATTTAATAGTACTACCGGTGACACCGTTTTACGAATTAAGCCTGAGCCTAAGCCACCTTCAAACTCTTTGAGACCTCCTGTCAAGATAACGAGGTCTTGATATGGAGCGGGTATAGATTCAATTGTTTCATTCTCATCTACGTAGAAACGTATACTTTCTCCTTTTTCTCGTTGTGTAAAATAGTAGGCCATATTAAATAAGCCACTTTCTTCGATTGAGACAATGATATCTAAGTTAAGATTCAATTTAGGAACTGTTGCTTGTGCTTGATATATACCAACGTACTTTTCAATTTTTTCTGGTGCTTCATATAGACTATCGTCAGGATTAAGAATTTTATCAGGGATAAAATTAGCCTTAATGTGATGTCCTTGGTGATGACCGTCTACTTTCATATGGTTTGTTTCTTTAACATCAGCTTCTGCTTGTGCGAAAGTGGCGTGTGGAAAAAGTAGATTAAGGGTTAAGGCAGTTAAAATTAATAAAGTAATAAATATTCTTTTCATTAGTTCACACCTTTCAGCAATTAGTTGGGTTTAATTCCGTCAATGTATTCATAAGTATTTCCATGATTATCTATTAATTGTCCAGACTGTTGCACAAAAGAAAAAATTTCTTCACCGAATAATTGGACGGTCCAATGATCGTTATTTACAGTGATAGTTGGGCAGGAAATAGTGAAATAATTATAATCATTTTTTTGTGTATATGAAATGTCAGGAATCGTTTGATTAATCAAGTCTAAGATATTTCTTTGTGTCATTTCAGGTGTTATCTGATCTACAATGGCTAGATAAACTTCTTTTAAGTTAATTGGAAGATTATTTTCTTTCTTATATCTCTCTTGAACAGATATAGAATAATTCTTAAGGTCTGGATAAGGGTAAGCATTAAATTCGAATAACCATTCTATAAATTCTTGATCAATGGTGTCATCGTGATGGTCTTTGTTTGATTTAATATCTTTTTCCACATCTTGCTGTTCATTATCATAGTTTTCTTCATGGTCGTGTCCATAAACAGGGTGAGCATACCTTGATTCATTTTTAATATAGATGATTAATTGGTTTTCTTGAAAAAGCAATCCTTCAATACTACTTGCTTCAGGGGCTAGATAGTATCCGCTGAAAGGTAATTCTTTCATGCTTGAGCTTTCAGCTTTAACAAGAGAACAAGGTGAGAGTAGGGAAATAAACAAAAGGAAACTTGCTAAAATAGATTTAAGTTGCATAAGATTCTCCTTAAAGAATAAAAGCACAGCCTTATCTTAGCTGTGCTTTTTGTGACTAATGTATTAATTATTCAGCAGAGCTTTCAGTTACTTCTTCAGGTTCTTCTTCAGAGTTACTGCTTTCTTCAACCGATGAATCTTCAGAACTTTCCTCACTTGTTTCAGAATCTGAACTTTCTTCAACACTTTCTTCAGAAACTTCTTCTACTTCAACTGTTTCTTCAGAAGCTTCTTCTTTATCGTTTTCCTCAATAGATCCAGAAAACTTCTTTGTTACTTCTAAAGGAGCCATTTTAGTATCGCCACCTTCATATAATCCCATGGCTGCTAAAATCTTATAGGCAATATCTGTATTTTCAAAATTACCTTCAAACATTGCAGCGCCAGCACCGATTGCAAAAACTGGAACTTTCTCAGGTGAGTGGTCAACAGTTGTGAATGCTAAACCAGCTTTACGTGCTAATAGACGTGTAGCAGCGATTGATAATGGTTCATATGCATGGTAGCCTTTGATAATATCTGCTTGACCCAGATTACGTTCTTCATATGGTTTCATTGTTTGTTCGAAAGCATAACGTAATTCTGCTAATTCATAAGGTGTTACTAACATTAAGTCTTTGGCTTCTTCTTCACCTTCTTCAGCCGCTTTCTCGACTTCGCCAGCAGTCTTTACAACTTCTTCTGCTTCCAGGTCAAAGATAAATCCGAAGTTTTCTTCTAGTAATGGAACAGCATCTTCAAAAGTCATTTCTGGATTTTCTTCTTTGGCCTTAGCAAAGATTACATCAAATTGTTCTTGAGAAACTTTTTGATTGTCTAGTAAATGGAAGTAAGAGTTATAACCTGTTTCCGAGTTTCCGATGGTGAAACCGCCGGTAGGATGATCAGCAGTTACAACGATTAAAGTTTCTTCAGGATGTTCATAGTAGAAATCAATTGCTTCTTGGATCGAGTCTTGAAAGTCAATCACTTCTTTAATAGTTGTTGCGGCATCATTAGCGTGCTCTGCCCAGTCAATCTTACCAGATTCTGTCATCATGAAGAATCCTTCTTCGTTAGCGCTTAGGACTTCAATTCCTTTAGCGACCATATCTGCTAATGTAGGTTCACCTTCTTGTCGATCAATCGCATATTTCATAGAAGAACCATCTGATTCAGAAAGAACAGATGCAGGTGCATAAACTTTCTCAGTGTCAGCAGTAATAGTATCGAATTCTTCTTGAGTATCTGCTACCATATATCCTTTTTCTTCTAATACCTCGTATAAGTCTTTTTGATCATCTTCAGCACCTGTTCGCTTACCAAGAGAACCCCCTGCAAAATATTCAAAGTTTGAAGCAGCCATTTGTTCACCAATTTCGTAATAATTTCTACGGTGTTCAACGTTTGAATAGAAGGCAGCAGGAGTCGCATGATTTAAAGTTACTGTCGATAGGATACCAACGGCTTTTCCCTGAGCTTGAGCTTTTTCAGCAATTGATTCTGTTTGTTCGGTATAGCCAGGTGTTAGACCAATGACGTTTGAATCAATCTTTACGCCATTTCCAAATGCGGTAGCAGTACCAGCAGAGTCCGGAACATAATGGTCAGCATCGGTTGGGTTTTGCAGACCAACAACAGGAAATTTAGCAAAATTTAACGGTTGAGCGACTGCTTGACCGTTACCTTCGTCACCATTATCTGGACCTAAGTAATATTCAGCCGCAGAAACAGGGATATTTCCCATGCCATCTCCGATAAATAAGAAGACATATTTTGCTCGGTTTTTAGAAATAAGAGATAAATCTTCAGTTAACGCACGGCCTTCTTCCAAGGTTGCTACTGGAAGTTCCGACCATTGACCTTCTTCTTGTTTAGCAAAAGTCATTGTAGGGGCACATACTGACATTAATACAGAAGCACATAATGATAGAATTACTGTTTTTTTCATTGGCTCAATCCTTCTTTATAATTTATTGATGATTTATTCATCTAGATATAAGTTAGCAGAGCATTGTAAATTTTTAGTAAATTCTAAGTAAAAGTAAGGTAAATTTTCAACAATTTATTAAGAAATGACTCCAAATTGTACAAAAGAGAATAAGATTGTTGCGACAAGAGTACAAAGATGAATAACTGGTATATCAATAGGCTACTAGACCAACATAAATGATAATAGCTACGGTATAAACAAGCTAAACACAGCAACTATTACTATGTTAAAATGTAATTATTATTATTTGCTTATAAGTTGAGTTAAAGTCCCCATAAATTTATGATTTTTATCCATTGAGCAAGTTTGTGGAACATTCAAAACACTTTGAAAGTTGTCTTAGTATCGCTGTATAATTAATTTATGTATTTAACCACTTTAACAATCTGTTTTTGATAAGATTAAGGAGAGCAATATGTTAGAAGAATGTATCTATTTTATTAATGGTTTTGGTGGCATGAAGGAAGAGAGTGAAATTTTTTTGAAATTATTGTCTAAAAAAGGCTTAGGAGTAAATTATCTCTATTTACCCGGACATGAAGAGGCCTTTAATGACAATGTAGTAGCTAAAGAAGACCTGATTAACTTTTATAAGGATACTATCGGGGAGAAACCATCTGTTATAATAGGGCATTCTATCGGGGGTGAAATAGCTGCTTTTCTAGCTGCACATTTAAGTAATATTACTAAAGTCATTTTACTTGATGGAGGGATTATCTCAAGTGAAGATTTTGGATTATCACTGGAAGATGAACTGATCAATGCAAAACAGATCCTATCTAGCGGTAATTATAAATATATGAACGAGGAGAGCGTTTTGAATCTTTTGAGTCTTAATCATTCGATTCAGTTATCGATTACTAGTAAAGCATATAAAACACCTACATTGCTTCTGATTAGTGATCTTCAAGAGGTTTTACCAACCAAGCTAAAAAGATCTAAAAATTTAAATGATAATATAAGCATGAAAATTATCGAAAACGCGAGTCATGCTATCTATCAAGACCAACCTGAAAAAATAGCTGAAGAAATTGCTAGTTGGCTGAATATGACTAATTGTAAATAGCTTAAATTATCCTGGTCTTTGTTTGGCAATGATCCGATCTATAGGATATGCTGACATAGGTAATAAGAGGAGACTTGGTATGGAAATCATTAATGTGACTGCTGAAGTTGATCCATTATTTGTAAATGGGCAGTTTCAAATCAGTTTATGAAAGAATATATGGATAGATGGTTAGCCAACTATCAGGATTTACTGTCTGATGACGCCAAAAGAGTGTTTGTTGGTGGGAAGTTTAGCTTTTAAACGATTATTTCCCCATTAAAAAAGGACTTTTTCAGAAAGCAAAAAGCGGTTCAAAGTAGTAGACTCATTTAGGCAAGTAACTGGGGGGTTAAATAAAAAAGTTATTCAAGCATTTGGCAAAGAGCTAGATTTTACAATTATGCTTTATTTAGGTTTATGTAATGGGGCAGGTTGGGTGGTAGAACTGGACAGAAGAACTTATATTCTAGTGGGAATTGAAAAAATGATCGAATGAGATTGGATGAGTAAAGACCGTATGTATGGACTTATTTTTCAAGAATTAGGGCATGTCTATCATCAACAATATGGTAATTTTGACCAATTTGAGCAAGGTGAAAACTATTTTTTATGGTTACTCTTTACCGAAGGAATTGCAATGTATTTTGAGCAAGTCTTAGCAGGAAATTTGAATTATTTTCATCAAAAGACTAATGGATGGTTAGAATCGTGCAATCTTCACTTAACGACTATCAATAAAGATTTTGATAATGATATCAGCAAAATGACCACTGAGAATTAAATTTTCTTTGGTGATAGGTTAAGATGTCAAGTAAGACCCGATTGTGGATATCCAGGAGCACTTTTTGTACAATATATCTGATCTAAGGTTCATTTTAATCAAGTGGGGGGTTTGTGGCTGGAATTTTTAAATTGTAGCTATATTCGATGACTGATCATAAAGTATGTTGTGACTTAGCAAGGTATAGACTGAAGGGTATTTTAGGTTAACCTAAAAATTTATTGCAAGTAATCTAATTTTGTTATAAAATATTATTAGGGAATGGCTGTAGCTTTATATAATTAATTAAGTTTAATGGTGACATTGAGTTTTTATATAGTAAGTTTAGAAGTCTAGTTAATCGCTAATTCTATATAAATTCTTAAGGGATTTAAGCTTTGAAGGCCAGTCCTATATCTTATTAATTAGTTAAAATGATTAGTTATTAAAGGAAGTGGTGTGAATAGTAGTGATTATTTTTTAAGCTATTCTTTAGAAAAATATTTAAAGACTAGCCAGAATAAATGAAGAAGTTCTCTATTATTAGAATGGACTCTAAAAAATCTTATTTAAAGAAAGGAAATGACTATGACAATCAATCAAGAATTAATACAATCATTCAAAACAAAATATCAAGCAGAAACGATCAATCATGCAGTAGAAAATGCGGTAGCTAAAGTTGGGTTCAATCAAGCTTCATTTAATAATGAGGCCGTGAGAGACCATACCTTCGTTTTCTCCGATGAAACAAAAAGAGGCAAGATTACCGATCAGAAGAAAAGCGGTCGTTGCTGGATGTTTGCTGCCTTAAACGGTGCGCGTGTAAATACAATGGAAGAGTTAAATTTAGAAACTTTTGAATTTTCGCAAAATTATACCCTCTTCTGGGATAAGCTAGAAAAATCAAACTTCTTCTTGGATTCTATCATTGAAACGGTAGAGGAACCTTTAAATTCACGTGTGGTACAACATTTATTGCAAGCGCCGGTCGAAGATGGTGGACAATGGGATATGTTCACAGCCTTACTACAAAAGTATGGTTCAGTTCCTAAATCGGTAATGCCAGAAACTTACCATTCTTCTAATACTTATGAAATGGTAGCAATCATTACTAAACGTTTAAGAGCCTTTGCTAAAGAATTAAGAACGGCTTTTCAAAATAAGGCTTCAAAAGAAGATTTGAAAGCAATGAAAGAGGATATGCTGTATGTTATATACAACATCTTAGTTAAAGCCTTGGGACAGGTTCCAGAGAAGTTCTCTTACAGTTATCGCGACAAGGATGGAAAATATCACCGTATTGAAGACATCACACCACAAGATTTCTTTAATAAGTATGTGGGTTGGGATTTAGAAGGTAAAGTCAGTGTAATCAACGCACCGACTGAAGATAAGCCTTTCGGACGGGCGTTCACTGTTAAATATTTAGCCTCTGTAGCCGAAGGCCATCCGATTACTTATATTAATGCACCAATTGAAGTGCTTAAAGAAGCTGCAATTGCTTCAATCAAAGATGGCAAGCCAGTTTGGTTTGGTTGTGATGTTGGTAAGATGAGTGATCGTGAATTGGGTATTATGGATAAAGACTTATACGAATATGAGGCTATCTTAGCTGAAGCGCCTCAATTAAATAAGGCTGAGCGCTTAGATTATGGGGAGAGTTTATTAACTCACGCCATGCTTTTAGTAGGTGTGGACCTAGATGCTGATGGTAAACCAGTCAATTGGAAGGTTGAGAACAGTTGGGGTGAAAAATCTGGCGATAAAGGTATCTTCTCAATGAGTGATCAATGGTTTGACGAGTATAACTATCAAGTGACTGTTGATAAGAAATACCTTGATCAAAAATGGTTAGATGCTCTTAATCAACCAGTCATTGAATTAGAACCATGGGATCCAATGGGATCTTTAGCTGATTGGAACTAAGATGATCCAGTTTAAAATAACCCCTAAATTTAATAATTAAATATAAACAAATAACTCCTTAGATCATGAAGACAGTATAATTTGCAGAGAGCATTATACATGTGTAATTATGAATCAAAGGAGTTTTTTGATCTGTTTTTTTAGAAAAAATAGAAATACTATTACAAAAAATATTAACATTTCGATCTATCTTATTAAGAAGCTTTAATAATAGTCTATACATTCAACATTTTTAAATAATAGTCTATACATTCAAAACTTGACCAAATTTACTATAAAAGGTATATTTATTTTTTATAGTAAAAATTACGAGGAGGATCAGAATGGAACAGAATCAAGGACTGTTTAAAAAGCTCAGTGTCTTAATCTTAATGTTTATATTGCTTTTGCCTGTTAAAATGATTGTAGGTGCTGAAGACAAGAAGTTATCAACTATTAATAGTGAACAGATCCAAGAAGGACTTGAAGATCCTGGTGTTTTAAAAGTAGGAATGGAAGCTAATTATTCACCTTTTAACTGGTCGCAACCTTCTCTAGTAAATGGAGCGCTCCCTATTTCTAACTCTAAAGGAGAGTTTGGCAATGGCTATGATGTCCATATCGCACAAGAGTTAGCGCAACAGTTAGGTTTGGAATTAGAAATTGTAAAATTAGAGTGGGATGGTTTACCTCCAGCTTTAAATTCTGGTAAGGTAGATGCTATCATTGCTGGCATGTCGGTCACACCAGAGCGTAAGAAGGAAATTGACTTTTCTGATAATTATTATGAAAGTCAGATGGTCCTGGTAGTTCGCAAAGATTCTGATTTTGTCGATGCTCAATCCATCGAAGATTTTTCAAATGCTAAAGTAACCGCTCAGCTAAATACCTTCCATTATGGCTTAATCGATCAAATACCTAATGTCCAGAAAGGGACAGCTTTGGATTCTTTTCCAACCATGATTTCTTCCGTCCTATCAGGTAAAATTGATGCTTATTTATCGGAAGAACCAGGAGCCATGGCTGCTGTAGCTGCTAACACCGACTTAACTTATGTAAAATTTACTAAAGAGAATGGCTTTGATCTGAGTCAGGTAGATACAGGAATCGCGATTGGTTTACGTAAAGGAAGTCCTTTGGTGGAACCAATTAATCAAGCTTTAAGTCAGATTGATGAAGAGGAACGGATAGCATTGATGAAAGAAATGGTAGAACTCAATCAAGGTCAAGAAAACCTTAGCTTTTGGCAAGATGTTCAGGCTTTGTGGGCTAGTTACGGTAATCAATTTATTCGTGGTGCCTTGAACACTCTATTCATTGCGCTGTTTGCAACCATTGTGGGGTCCGTGATTGGACTCTTGATTGCAGTGATCCGTTCAATGAAGGACTTGTTCCAAAAAGGTCGCCCTTCTTATTATTTGTTTAAAGTAGTTGATTTTCTTTTAGTTACCTACATCGAAATTTTTAGAGGAACACCGATGATGGTTCAAGCCATGTTAATTTTTTATGGTCTAAAACTATTCTTTGATATTGATCTTTCTTCAATGACAGCAGCTTTATTTATTGTTTCAATTAATACAGGTGCCTATCTATCTGAAGTCATGCGTGGAGGTATTCAAGGGGTGGATAAGGGACAATATGAAGGGGCAAAAGCAATTGGTATGACCCACGGTCAAACCATGCGACATGTGGTATTACCGCAAGCTGTCTTATCGATTCTACCAACTTTAGGAAATGAGTTTGTGATTAATATCAAAGATACTTCCGTTTTAAATGTTATAGCAGTGACAGAATTGTTCTTTGTTTCCAAGTCTGTCGCAGGATCGACCTATCAGACTTTCCAGACCTTCTTGATTACCTCAGTGATTTATTTTGTTTTAACGTTTACGACCACTCGTATTTTAAATTTAATTGAGAGAAAGGTGTCAGGTTCTCATTCTTATACAGTTGTTCAGTCTTCATCCACAGAAGCGGTCAAGGGGGTGAAAACACATGACTAATGAAAATAAAATCTTAGAGATTGCTCACTTATCTAAAAAATTTGGGGACAACTTAGTCTTAAAAGACATTGATTTTAGCGTGAAACAAGGAGAGGTCATCTCTATTATTGGCTCTTCAGGTTCAGGAAAATCAACCCTTCTGAGATGTCTCAATCTTCTAGAGCAACCGAGCGGAGGGGATATTCTTTATAAAGGCAAGTCAGTGATGACCAATCATTACCCTTTGAATCACTATCGAGCAGAAGTGGGAATGGTTTTCCAACAGTTTAACCTTTTTAATAATATGAATGTTTTGAAAAATTGTGCCATTGGACAAGTTAAAATCTTGGGACGGACAAAAGAAGAAGCAGAGCAAATTGCTATGGCCAACTTGACTAAGGTGGGCATGGCTCCTTATGTCAATGCGCGTCCTAAACAATTGTCAGGTGGACAACAGCAAAGAGTTGCTATTGCTCGGGCTTTATCAATGGATCCAGAATTATTACTGTTTGATGAGCCGACTTCAGCGCTTGACCCAGAAATGGTAGGAGAGGTATTAGATACCATGACCCAATTAGCAAGAGAGGGTCTGACAATGATAGTAGTGACTCATGAAATGGCTTTTGCCCGTGATGTTTCTAGTCGGGTTGTTTTTATGGACAAAGGTGTAATTGTGGAAGATGGCTTAGCCCAGCAAGTGATTAATGAGCCTCAGCATGAGCGAACTAAATTGTTCCTAAGTCGTTTTCATAAAGAGCAAATGTAAAAATTAATAGACCTAAAAGAGGTGATCTTTATGACCACCTCTTTTAATAAGATCTAATTAGAGCGATGGTGTTATAATAAAAAAGCAGCTAATAAACTTAAAAGATTAAGGATGATGTTATGGAAGCAAAAATACCAACAAGACTCTCAAGGGTGAGCCTGCTCTTAAAAGAAGAGGGCCTAAGTCGGTTAGCTCAATCAAGAGTGGTAGTATTGGGGCTAGGCGGAGTAGGTTCTGCTTGTGCTGAGGCGTTAGCTCGAGGAGGAGTAGGCTATTTAACGATAATTGATGGAGATATTATTGAAGAAAGCAATATTAATCGTCAAGCTTTAGCCTTTTCATCAACCGTGGGTAAGGTTAAAGCAGATGTTATGAAAGCGATGATCGCTGAAATCAATCCGGACTGCCAAGTGGATGCCCGTCAAATATTTCTAACCAAAGAAAATATTGAGGAAATTTTAACTGATCTAGTAGGAGTGGATTATATAATTGATTGTATTGATACTATCTCTCAAAAATTAGAAATTGCAGCCTTTTGTCAAAAAGAAAAATTGCCCTTAATTTCATCTATGGGGGCAGCGAATAAATTAGATCCGACTTACTTAAACTTTAGTAAAATAGAAAAGACCTCTTATTGTCCCCTTTCAAAGATTATACGTCTAGAGTGCCGTAGAAGAGGCATTAAAAATTTAGAGGTTCTTTATTCTAATGAACAACCCTTCAAAGTTGAAAATCCTACTGGCAATACAAAATCACAAACCTTAGGTTCGATGAGCTATATGCCACCAATTATGGGAATGATGCTAGCAGGAAAAGTGATCCGACGTTTGGCAGGGAAGGAAGAATATAAAGTTTGGTAAATCGAAGTAAGAAGGAGAGGAGAGACTATGAATTTATTAGATAGTCACTATCACTTTGATTTTATAAAAGATCAACAGGCTCGTCAGTTATTTTTAGAAACAATTGCTAAAGAAAAGCTTAAAATTGTGGCTCAAACTGTCACACCCTCAGGTTTTATTGAGTTAAAGGATAGCCTCAAAAAAATGGATTGTGATCAAAAGTTTCTGCCTTATTTATCTTTAGGTTTTCATCCTTGGTGGATTAAGTCTAAGGAACAAGCGAATAAGGAGTTAGCTATCTTTCAAGGAGAATTAGACCAATCTCTTTTAATAGGAGAAGTCGGTTTAGATTTTTCGACCAATGGATTGGAAAAAGCGGATGAGGACTTACAGATTTATGTTTTCTCAAACATTCTATCACTATTAGCTGAGCGTTTAAATAATCATTATGTATTATCAATCCACGCAGTACAATCAGCTTCAAAAGTATTGGACTTAATAGAAAGTCATTCTGCTAAGAATATTACGGCAATTTTACACCGCTTTAATGGAACCAGTGATCAATTAACCAGACATCGAGATCAAGGAGGTTATCTATCTGTTCATCCGACGATGTTAAATACAAAAAAAGGACGCGCCTATGTTCAACAAATAGCTGGAGATCACATTTTACTTGAGAGTGATTGGCCAAGGGAGGATAAGATTATTTGTGATAGAAAAGAAGTTCAGCATATGGCTAAATCTTTAAAAGAACTTCTTAGGCAAACCGTCATAGATTTATCAGCCATCCGACAAGAAGAGATGGGACCAGTTATCGCTAGGACGCAAGCCAAAATTTATAAAGTATAAAATCACTTTGAAAGGGATAAGCCTAATATGAATATCGAACTTGTTAAGTTAGAGAAAAAACATCAGCTACTATTAATTGAGATGATCGAAGAATGGAAAGAAGATATAGAAAAAAATCAAACAGATGGTTCGCCATCGGCCATCTTTCGTCATGATCCACATGATTTTGGAGGATATATTAAGAGTATAGAAGATAAAGAAGCTGTACACTCAGACCGTGTACCGGATTCGACCTTTTTTTGTCTCGACCGCAATCGGAATGTTTTGGTAGGGGCAGTGAATATTCGCCATTATTTAAATGATGGCCTTTTACTAAAGGGTGGACATATAGGAGACGGTATTCGACCGAGTGAGCGACGCAAAGGTTATGCCACAGCAATGATAGGTTTAGCACTAAAAGAGTGTAAACGAATCGGTATAAAAAGGGTTTTAATGATTTGTAATAAAGAAAATATTGGGTCCGCGAAATCCATTCAAAAAAATGGTGGCGTTTTAGAAAATGAAGTAGTTTATCCTGATGGCACTGTCGATCAAAGGTATTGGATAGAGCTAAGGGATGAATAATGAAGTATTATCTTTTCAAAAATTGTTCTATTTTTTGAGCATACTTAACTAGAAAATGATGAGTTAAAGACAAAGTATGTGGTGAATCGTTAAAAACAACTTGCAAAGGGCTTAAGGTATTTGTTAGAGTAAAAAAGTTAAAAACACAATTAGAAAGGTGACATTATTTTGCATTCGATAAACTTTGAAACATTTAAACGCTTTGCTTTTCCCGTTCATCTTGGAATTATCATGCCCTTAATTATGACTGCCATGCAGGGGCAAGTCGTATTCCCTGAAATGTTAGTTAAACTATCTGTTCTTTTACCCGTTTCAGTAATTCTTGGGGCGTATCTTCTTGATATACCAAAAATGTCTGAGCAATTCAATGAATTACTAGGTATCCAGCATCCAGAATGGTTAAAATTCGTAGTGGGACAATTCCCACCCGCCTTGATCTTTTCTTTTGTCATGGGCTTTCTTGGAGTATGGATGGAAGTGGGCATAAACGGCCAAGCTTTTTTGGATGTTTTAAAGGGGCTTCCCTTAACAGTTTTTATCTCTATGATTATTCAAATGCTCGTGAGCCTATTGATTGATAAGGGCTATCAAAAATGGTTCTTTTCAAATTAAGCAGTTAATTAAATAGAAAAGAACGGTTAACTAGATAATTCTACTAGTTAACCGTTTTTGATTAAGGAAGATTACTATAAAAAGTAGCGGTTAGAGCTTGAACGGTTAGTGAAACGAGACTGATAGCTATCCAACAAGAGAGGCCAAGTAAAATGGGTTTCTTTCCTTCTCTAATTAGTTCACTTAATTGAGAGTTTAACCCGATAGCCGCCATAGCCATACTGATAAAAAATTTAGCGAGAGTTTTTATCAGGGGAACAAACTTTTCGACGTAACTATAGGTAAATGCATTTGTTGGAAGAAGGTCCACTATGGAAGTGACTAAGGCAGCTAAAATAAAATAGAGAATAAATGTAGGAAGTAAGTGAAAAATAGTGGCTTTTGCGTGTTCATTTTCCTTACGAGCTTGCATCAAAGATAGACCTATCGTAATGGGAATAATGGCTAGTGTTCGTGTTAATTTGACCGTTACTGCAGCAGATAGGATGCCTTCCACTTGATAGAAGCTTTCTGCTGTCGCTGCTGCGGCAGTCACTGAAGAAGTGTCATTAACTGCAGAACCTGCGAAGATAGCAAAACCTTCTGTTCCTAATCCTAAGTTATAACCTAAAGTAGGGAAAATCAAAGCAGCCAGTACATTAAAAATAAAAATAATTGAAATAGCCTGAGCAACTTGCTTATCATCTGCTTCAATAACTGGAGCAGTGGCTGCAATTGCAGAACCTCCACAAATAGCTGATCCGACCCCAATTAAAGTCGCTAATTTCGTTTCCATCTTAAATTGCTTATGAAAGAACCAAGCAACCAGTAGCGCAATCGAGATAGTAGCAACTATTACAGGTAAGCTTTTGCTACCAACTTTAATAATCATTGAGAGGTTCAAGGAGAAACCTAATAAAACAACTGCCCATTGTAGGATATTTTTCGCTGAAAAGCGAATACCGAGATGAAAAATGGCATGATTAGCTAATTGGGGCTGAATGAGACTGATGATCATGCCTATTAAGATAGCAAAGACGGGTGCTCCAATAATCGCCAGTGAAAAGTTTCCAATCGATACACTAGCTAAAAGGCTAGCAAAAATAGCAATCAAGAAACATAAAAGAAGTCCTGGAAGTTTATTTTTTACTGAGTTCATGTAAAGAGATCTCCTTTAATTTTATATCACATCTATCCTACCAAACTTTATTAATTAATAAAATAACAAAAACCCTACTTTTTCTAATAAAGATAGGCGAACTAGTTAGGCATAGAAATAAACAATGCAGATAAGTAGGATAATCGTCCCACAAAGGTGGCAAATAAGAGATATACTAGCTTCTCTTTTATATTGCTTCATTAAGAGTTGATCATAGGAAGTGAGTTTATCTTTAGGAAATTTCCTTCTGCCGATAAGATAGAGTATGATATTTGAAGAGTTGTTTCCAGCGATATTAAAAATACCCCAAAATTTGGGATGTTTTAACCCTCGCGCCTTAGCATCAATAATAGTCATTTTATAGATGAAGTAAGCTAATAAGCTGCCAGAAGCTAGCGCAATGGTAGCGACAATTACAATTATAAATATTTTGATAGTTTCATTCATTTTTACGCCTCCTATATTCTTTGAATGATTTCATGAATAATGATTCCTGCCGTTATGGCCATTATAATAAAAATAGCAAGTAGCCATTCGACATGGTTAGGCATCAGGTGATGGAGTATGAATAGTGCTAAGATGATAGTTAAACTAATTAAAATAATCTTAAATAAATGTTTGTTACTACGAACTACATTTGAACTTTCTTGATAATGATTAATCAATTTTTCGTCTCCTTTCATCAATTGATCCAGACTAATTTGATAAAGATTGCTAAGGTCTATGACACTCCGAATATCAGGGTAATTTTTCTCGTTTTCCCAATTTGAAACGGATTGCCGAGTAACCCCAATTTTTTCTGCAACTTCTTCTTGAGTTAAATTTGCATGCAAGCGTGCTGTTTTGAGTTGTTGGCCAAGACTCATAATGTCGCCTCCTTCTGTTTTAAATTTAGCATTTTCACTTGATATGTCTAGCGAAAGTCTTTTACATTCGTAAAATAATAGTGGAAAAGATGTTTTACATGACCCTATCATCCATTTTAAGACCTTGATGGGCAAATTTAATCAAAAATTACTAATAAATGATATAATAGGCTCTGTTAAAAAATCTGAAAACACAAAATATCATGTTTGAAGTTAGGTTGGAACGAAAAGAGGGGGATACAATGAACAGGTTAAATTTTTGGTCTAACCAAGTACAGGGAATTCAAACGCTCTATTCTAGTCGTAAACTACGTTTTAGTAAGGAAAATGCCAATGCTTATCAAACCATTTTTAATATCGATCAAAAACTTCCTCTTAGAATTTTAGAAATAGGTTGTGGGCCGGGTGCTTTATGTCAGGTATTAAAAGATTGGTACCCGAATGCCAATGTAATTGGATTAGACCGCGATCACAACTTCATAGAATTTGCTAAAGAAAACATTCCTGAAGTTTAATTTTTAGAGGGTGATATTTATAAGCTTCCTTTTGAGGAAAATAGTTTTGATGTTATTCTTTCGAATACAGTGGTTGAGCACATTGAAACAAACACTTTCTTTAAAACACAGTATCATTTATTAAAATCCGGAGGAGTCTGTCTTTGTCTCAGTCAAGCTCAAGGGGTCATTCACCAAGCACCGGCTTTGCTTTCTTTTAATGAAGATGAAAATACCTTTTGGCAGCAGATTGAAGTCTTAACAAACGGCCAAGATGATAGTATCCAAACTTTTCAACTAGGTAAGTATAAATTAAACGAGCAAGAATTGCCTCAAACAATGGAAAAGTTTGGTTTCCAAGACGTCTCAATGTCCTATGTTACGACTCATTTGACCCCGGATAATCCACAAGTAAGTGATCGCTTGGCTCATGCGATGATTGAGAGCGACCGTCTCGGTGATCTTGAAATATTGAACAGATTATTCAAGAATCCCCTTTTAAAAGAATTACAAAAAGACATTGAACAAATGATTGCAAAGACCAATCAAAAGTATGATAAAAGATGGGTGCTTTATCAAAAGGGCCAAAACAGTGGGATACGAAGATTTCTACTACCAACGTCCTTAGAGGAATAAAATGAAGCCATTAAAACTTATTGAAAGATCTTTTTTCTTTCACTAAGTTTTTGGTGATTGTAATTAGTGCTTCAACTTGTTACTATTTATTGAGATATGGAGGAGTAGCAATGAGAAATTTAGATTTATTAAACGGTAAGATATTTAAAACAATGTTGAAATTATCGACGCCTTTAATGTTAACTGCTTTTATTCAAATGACTTACACTTTAACCGATATTGCCTGGATTGGAAGACTCTCTACTGAGGCTGTAGCTGCAGCAGGACAAGTTGGCTTTGCTTTGTGGATTGCTTCGAGTTTGATGTTGATCCCTCGAATTGGAATGAGTGTCCTGACGGCACAAGCCTATGGGGCACGAGATGAAAAGACAGCACGCTCTTATATTAACAATGGTTTTTGGTTAGCCCTTATAATGGGACTTGCTTTTGGAGGCCTCTTAATTTTATTTAAAGATCCCTTTATTAATTTCTTCCAATTAGAAGATGACGTCAATCAACTGACTGAAGAATATTTGATTGTGATTGCTTCGGGTGTTTTTTTATTTTTTATTAACCCTGTTATATCTGGAGCCTATAATAGTTTAGGTAATAGTAAAACACCTTTTGCCGTCAATACTCTCGGACTGGTTATTAATATTATCTTAGATCCCATCTTAATTTTTGGCTTAGGGCCTCTTCCAGCCCTAGGGATTAAAGGGGCTGCTATGGCAACTATTTTTGCTCAGTTTATGGTATTTATTTTGTATCTTTATGCTATTTATCGCCAAGGAGATTTACTTTACCGCAGTCGCATCCACTTGTGGTCATTTAACAGTAAGAATCTAGGGCAAATCATTAAAGTAGGACTACCACCTTCTATTCAGTCGAATGCACACGCTTTAGTCAGTGTGTTACTAAATCGTTATGTTGCTTCCTATGGTGCTATGCCTTTAGCTGTTACCAGTGTGGGGTCAAACATTGAATCCATTTCATGGATGACCACTGAAGGTTTTGCAGTAGCGATTACGGCTATGGTAGGGCAGAATTATGGAGCTAAACTTTATGAACGAGTAGAAGGGATTTATCAAACGACCATTCGCTCCTTATTAGCCATTGGTTCATTTGCGACCTTAGTTCTTATCGTATTTAGAATGCAGTTCTTCAAGCTATTTATACCAGATGACCAGCAAGCTATCGCTTTAGGAGCTGTTTATTTACTTGTCTTTGGTTTAAGCCAATTATTTATGAGTTTTGAAATTGGTGGAAGTGGCTTCCTTAACGGTTTAGGAAATACTCAAGCCCCTGCCACTGTGAATACTGTTTGTAATTTGTTGAGAATCCCATTTGCTTGGCTGTTTATGCCTAATTATGGTGTGGTTGGAGTTTGGATTGCTATGTCTCTTTCCACTGCTTTAAAAGGAATAATTATTTACTTATTAGCTCGTAAGAATTGGAAAAAGCTCTACCTGTCTCATGCTAATTAGACATAAGAAAGTAGAGCTTAAATTAATTAATTATTCTCTTTTAAATTTGACACCCAATCTTTAGCATCTTGCACAATTTGAGGCGTAATTTGATGGGTATGTACCCATTCAATGGATAGGTCTGCTTGAACGCTTGTTAATTTTTTAATTAAGTCATTGTTTGCTTGCATACTACAGATTGGATCTGCCTCACCCATGGATAAGAAGAGTTGATGATTTGACAAATCTTTCTGCTGATCAATGGCCATAGGGTAGAGTGGGGCAAATAAAATTCCTTTATTAAAGCTTTCTGGATAGTGAATTAAGATATTTAAAGCAATATTAGATCCGTTTGAGAAGCCAATAAATATTACTTTACTTAAATCAAATCCTTTTTCACTACTCATCTTTTTGATGAATTCAACAAGCTCATCACTTCTTTCCGCTAGATCTTCTAAATCATAGAGACCTTCGGCCTTCCGTTTAAAATAACGGAGGGCTCCATTTTCGTTAACAGTTCCTCTTATAGAGAGAATATTAGCTGAAGATGAGATTTCTTTGGCTAAAGGAATAAGGTTAGTTTCGTCTCCTCCTGTACCGTGTAACAGGACAAAAGTGTATTCAGCATTATCAGCTGCGTGATAGATATATTCCATAATTACCTCCTACTTTGGTCTTTCAAGTTGAATGGTCTGTCCTAAAGTTGCATAATCATTACCCGCTAAACGACTGATCGGTTTTAACTGATCAGCAAGCACATAAGAATTCTGGTAAACTTCCTCAGAAAGATGGAAATGTACTACTCGCATCAAGAATAAGTCAGCTGAAACTTCTTTACCATTTGATGATGGGATCTCGATGTGTTGGTGTAATACTGTTTCATACCTTACTTTCATCTCAGCTATACCAGGCGTTTGAATTGTTTGACTGCTAGCAAGAGTGAATTGGGTTAAATCCAATTCACTCTTATTTTTTGGCAAATTGCTAGCTGTCAAATTGACTTCTTGTAAATTTTCTTGGTCTACGATGTGGAAAACGGCTTCTTTATTAGCTAGGATGTTTCGAGCGGTATCCTTCATCTTACCTTTTCTTTGAATGGACACCATGAGGATGGGTGGATTGTAAGCTACCATATTAAAGTAGGAAAAGGGTGCTAAATTTAAGCTTTGATCGTCATTTTGTGTGGCTATCATTGTAACAGGTCTAGGGATGACTGAACCAATTAAAACCTTATACTGATCTTTAGGTGATAAGTCTGTAACTTTATAAGATAACATATTATCTACTCGCCTAATCCACTATAAATTTAGGCAAAGATGACTCGATTTCTGAACGCTTAGACTCAAACTGTTCAGGTAGTTTTAATTGACTACCTAAATGATCGAAATCTTCATCTACTTGGAAGCCAGGTTCTTTAGTAGCAAATTCGAAAATGATGCCACCTTTTTCTCTTAAATAAATCGATTTAAAGTATTTACGATCTTTGACAGGAGTCAGATGATAATTCGCTTCTTTTAAATGGTCATGCCAAGCTTGAAGGTCAGTCAATCGATCAACTGACCAGGCTACATGATGAACAGTGCTTATGCCAAAACGTCCTAGTGGTTGTGCCTTTTTTAAAAGTAACACACGGTGTTTTTCAGGTCCACTTAATTCGATGTGTAGGTATTCGTCAGCTTCTTCAACCAATTTGGCCCCCATTTCACGTGTTAACAAGTCAAGAGTCCCTTGAGGGTTGGTAGATAGGAGTACCAAGCCATAGAAACCGATAATTTCATTATTGTCTGAGCTTGTCTCAGCTTCGACTAAAGCAATATCTAGATCATGAGGATCTGAAAATTCTAAAGTGGCTGCAGAGAACATATTACTCTTATGATAAGTAATCTCATGTTTTTCTAATTGATTTTGCCAAGCTGTGAGGCTGCCCTTAGGGATAGAAAAAGCAATTCTTCCGACTTGCCCCCCGCCTTTTGTCCCTTTATGGTCATTATCCCATGGGAAGAAGGTCATAATTGTTCCATTATCAACCTTCGAATTCGCAAAATAGGTATGATAAACAGAAGGGTCATCAAAATTGACAGTTTGCTTAACAAGTTTTAAACCGAGGACTTTTGTATAAAAATCGTAGTTTTCTTGCACATTACCCACTATGGCACTAATATGATGAATACTTTGAATTTTATCAACCATGATTTATTCCCCTTTCCAAACAGTATCAAATGGGCGAACTTGACTTTCGATTGATTCTCTTTGACCTTCTAAGAATGGTGGTAAAGATAAGATTTCACCCAGATTCTCATAAGATTCGTCTCCCATAAAGCCAGGTCCATCAGTAGAGATTTCAATTAAAATGTGACCGATGCGAGCGTATAAAGCCTTAAAGTAATAGCGATCAACCAAACCAGAATTTCCAATTTCTAATTTTTGGTAACGATCTGCCCAAGCTTGAATCGCTTCGTCATCGGCTACTCGGAAGGATACGTGGTGAACAAGTCCATAACCTTGCTGCACTTGTGGAGTTTCAACGTCTTTGCGTAGAATAACTTGACCACCGTGTCCGCCTTCACCAACTTCTAAGAGTGCAACATCGTCATGTTCTTCGACAATACGCATTTCATAGATAGTTGTTAAGGCAGCTTTGAATTCTTCAAAGTAACCGACAGTAATTTCAATAGGCCCAAGGCCGTAAATAGCAAATTCTTCAGGAATAGGACCGTTTTTCCAAGGAATTCCTCCAGGGATACCCTCATTATTTTCATCTGAGAAGATTTGATAGGCTTGGCCATCTTCTTCTTCAAAAGCTAATACTTTGCTACCGAATAATTCTTTAATACCTTCATGTTTAACATTTTTTTCTTCAAAACGTTTTAAGTAATATTCTAAAGCCTCATCAGATTTTACACGCAAACCAATACGGGAAATTGAGTTTGTTCCTTTAACGCCTTCTGGTAAGTTAGGAAAATCAAAGAAAGTTACATCCGTACCAGCATTTCCACGGTCATCAGCAAAAAAAGTGTGATAAGTATGGATATCATCTTGGTTAACTGTTTTCTTAACCAAACGTAAGCCTAAAGTTTTTGTCATAAAGTCATAGTTTCTTTCTGCGCTATTTGTCATAGCTGTCACGTGGTGGATTCCTAATAAGTTGTTCATAAAATTTCCTCCTTTAAGTTTAGAGAGTCAAAGCATTTAATAAGATTCGATTTTGTTATCTCGAATTCGAATTAAATTTAACATGAATGAACAGAAAATGCAAGCATTTTGTCTCGAATTTTACATTTCGCATTGTTTTATTATTTATTGAATGGTTTTAGTATAAATTAAGAGTGTGATGTTGATAAGGAATGTGTCTTGCAGTCAGTCTGTAATTTGCTAAAAGTGTGACGATCGAAATGTTATCTTATGATAATGAAGATTTTGTAGCTTTTAGTCAGCTGAAAGTCAAATCGAGAGCGAAGCTTATAAAAGTAGAAAGTGAAACTTAATTTAGAAAGTGCATTAGGGATATGGAAATTGCAAAAAATGCAATCATTGAGCTTGTTAAATTGGCACCTTTAGGAGATCCACTCGAAATTCGAGTGAGAGGTTATCAACTTTCGATTCGTAAGAGTGAAGCTAAATTAATTTAAACAACCCTTTTATCGGGAGGAGCGAAGCATGCGTAAAATTACCTTATTAGCTAATCTTAACTGTGGGAAGACCACACTTTTTAATCTGCTCACCGGATCTAATCAAAAGGTCGGAAATTGGCCGGGCGTGACGATTGATAAAAAGAGGGCTAATTTTAAACGAATCCTACCACGGTCATCGTTGATTTACCAGGCATTTTTTTACCTTCCTATATAAAAGAAACTTTGTCACACGATTATCTATTAGATGAGCAGGCTGATATGATTTAAATGTAGTAGATGGGAATAGATTTGAAAGAAGTTTTTATTTAACTATCCAATTATTAGAGTTAGGAATCCCACTAGTTATTGTAGTGAATAGGGCAGCATAAGTTAAAAAAGCATTGAATTAGATTCAATAGTTTTATCAGAATTCTTTTATTGAGTTGTTCTTTTCATTTCTGTTAATGAATTTTAAAACCCTTATGATTCTTTTCATAATTGTAGGAGGTTAATTTATCTCCTAAAAAAGAATGGTAATCTTTTAAAGCCGGAAAGAACAAGTGGACATCTTGCACTGCAACGGATTGTCCTTTGGCCGGATTGAATGTTAAAACACCCACCAATATAGTAGGATGTTCCTGTGATAAAGTATCTGATGAAGAGCGACTAGTTATTCAAAGAGAAATTGCTCAGGCCAAAGTTAAATTTCAAAAAAATTAATAACTAACAGCTCTACTCTTTATATTGGTTTAGGCTGTTTTTGAATTAAAATAGAAATTTCCGTTCTTGACTTGACCGACTTTGAAAAGTATGAGACTCTAAAAAAGAAATAATAAAATAGAGAGGGCGTTTTGGATGCGAGATTTATCTTTTTTTAAAAAATCGATAATAATACTTACACTGATCAGTCTTGTAAATCTTTTGTATCCATATCAAGTCCTGGCTTTGGAGGCTTACTATTCTAAAAGTATTTATGTTTATAATTTGACAGAAGACAAAACCGAGTTGTCTTTAAAAGCCAACGTCTCTCGTAAACCTGCTTCCTTAGTAAAAATTATGACAACACTTGTTGCACTAGAACATATCGATAATCTATCAGCCTATGCTCCAGTGGATGAAGCCAGTTACTATCAGGCCATAGAAGAAGGCGCAGCTATGGCGGGTTATTATCCTTATGAGTCAACCACTTTTCGTGATTTGCTCTATGGCACCATGCTTCCTTCAGGAGCTGAAAGTGCAAATTCATTAGCACTTAATGTAGCCGGATCCAAAAAGACTTTTATTAAGTGGATGAATGAAAAAGCTGAAGAATTAAAATTAAAAAAAACTAAGTTTAAAAGCGTGGATGGCATGGATCAAGCAGGTCAAGTAACTACTGCTAAGGAAATCGCTATGTTATTGAAAGAAGCTTTAAAAAATGGTCATTTTGAAGCAATCTTTAAACGTAAAGACTATTTATCGACGGCAACTAATGCCCATCCCTCAGGTGTTTATATGGAAAGTACTGTTTTCAAAAAATTGCGGGAATTTTATCAAGACGGTTTTGAGATTACTGGTGGCAAATCTGGTACTACCTATGGAGCCGGCTTATGCTGGGCCACTTTAGCTGAAAAAGATGGTAAAGAATATATAGTGGTTGTCATGGGTTCAGAATTAAATGATCTTAATAACCGAGTAGAAGGACAAGTGCTGGATACACTTAAAATTCTTTCAGAACTATAGTAAAAAACGGAAGAAAACTTATAAATAATATTAAAAAGGACTCTCAAAATGTACTGACCTCCTAAATCCGAACACGGAATTAGGAGGTCATATGTATGTCTAAAGATAATTTTGACTGGCGACTAAAGGTAGTAATAGAAAAGGAAAAGGGTGACGAGCGATGGAAGAAAAGAGCCATCGCGAAGATATGGATTGAGTTTTGCAAGCTTCAGGAATTAATTGTTTATCAGAAACTGCTTTAGAATCTTTTCTAAAGTGTGGGATAGCTTCAATGTTAATGAGGGTAAAATGTTCAAACTTATAACGCTATTCCATCGTTTTCAAGAGGTGAATTTATAGTAGATAATCCCGAAGACATAAAGAAAGTTCATGAGCTAGACTTAGAAACGGGGCAAAGGCTGTTCCCTGGTCGACAAGTTTTAGTAGTTACACAAGCAGACAACGAAAACGCATTCCTATATAATCACATTGTTATAAACAACCCGAATCCAATTGGTGTATCAAACTATCAGGATCTAATAATCGTTGGGTAAATATACAGCCTAAGCACGACGAAATACTAGGAGAATTTGGTGCGAATGTAATTACTTATCAAAAGATAAAGCGATTAATTGTAGAACGATTAGCGAAATTAAAACTGCTGACAAGGGTAAATGTGTTTGGAAAGACGATTTAAGAGAGAATCCTAGAATCCCTAGCCAATTCTGAAGTTGTGACCATGAAGAAGTTTAAAGAGGATATATTATTAAATTATAAAGTAGATGCGAGGGAACGAAAGCATGGTAATTTATCCTATTAATTTATAGATGAAGATTTTATAGAGCAAAAAATAAGAGCTGATAAATTGGGAACTCTTTATGCTAAAGAAAAACTTCACTTAGCTATTGAATGAAATACGCAAGGTCAACCAAAGCCCGCAGGAAAGAAAACTGCACAAAAGAAATCGTCAGCAATAAAACGCTCACCAATCACACAAACGTCTCTAATAAACGTACAAGTGGTAGAAAACGACGGAAACAAAGATTATAGCGATCTGTTCAAAGAAGAACCTACACAAACAACAAAAAAGTTAAGAAGAAGGTTAAACCTAAAAAAGAAGATATACCAGCTTTTAAACCAGCAAATAATAAAGATTTTTACGATGTAAAGAGAAAGTCTGCTAAATCGATAGAAGACGTACAAAAAATAGTAAAAGAAAGATACGAGGAAACTTTGATAGATAGCAAGTACAAAGAAACACTAGAATATAAGATAACTAAAGCCAAGGAGGAAGAAGCAAAAAAACAAGAACTATGTGATAGATAATTATTTGCTTAATATCAAAAAATAAAAGTAGTTCTCAAAAGCTGAAAACTACTTTAAACAAATATTAACTTTACAACTTAAGACAGCTAACTAGCTTGAATACTCTGAGGACAGCCACCAAATAAAGGTAAATAAGTGAGTAAACTTATAACAGCCGTAAGAATACCAGCTATTTTATAAAACTTCTTTTTTCATTCATCACTTTCCTTATACCAAAGAAAGACAAAAATACCTAATAATATAGAAGCTAACACTAAAATATTTTAAAATTAGAAAAAAAGAATTCATTAAAAGTTAGTTTTTAACTCTAACTTTTTGGAATCACCTTATAGCCACTTTGATGTGGCTGTTTTTATCTAGTTTAAAGCTTTTTTATAGATTGCTCTGGATACTTTCAACGTATGATTTTTGTGTTCACCAATTTTAGTAAATTTATTGGCCTTAAGTTAATTGACTAGATAGTTGATATATTATGCTTTAAGATCAATTTCTGTAAGCTAGCAGGCAATCCAATTGGCTGGAAGAAATTGCGTGTGGTTTCAATAGCTGTTTTTTCTTCTCGTCTGATCTTTTTTAACCGTTAAAACTTTACTAATGATGATTGAGAAGGTATCGATAGGATTACCATTAAAAGCAGCAGTCATAAATTACTCCCACCAATGACTGCCCCCCTCCTGTGGTTAAAATAAAGTTCAAGCTTTCAGATTTTATTTTATCTACTGTTTTCAGAAGTTTTTCATAATATGAGATTGCACACAATCTCATAGACTTCACTCCAGTGACTTTGCCTCAGAATGATTACTATTTTATCGAAGCTAGCAACTTTTAGACAGTTTCTCAGCCAAAAATGATTAATACTCTGCTATTATTGGGAATTGACTGGACAATAATGTGTCCTAATTAAATGAGAAATGTGATGGACTATAAAATATGAAGTTTCTAATCGTCATAGCTAAGCCTTCTGTTATTTAATTTTTAAAGTAACAATCTTTTAAAAGCACTTTTAACGCTTATCGGATCTAATAATGCTATACTGAGAATTCGAGCTGATCATTTAGTCGGTTGATACTAAAGATAGAAAGGAAATATCTATGTGTACAGGAATTAAAATTAATTACCCCGGCGGACATGTTGCAGGACGAACAATGGATCTGGAAGCACCCGTTGACTACAATATACTTTACTTGCCTAAGGGGTATCCGGTAGCTGAAAATTTGCTAGGCGGCTTTCACCATTCTCAATATAAGATGCTTGGAGTTGGTTTTCGCAATATGGACCCTTTAAAGGATGGGGTCAATGAGCATGGTCTGATTGGAATCACCAATGATTTTGGAGGATTTGGCTTATATGATAATCAAGTAGATAAAAAGAAGAACAATGTTTCTGCTTTTTATTTTATGAATTATATCTTAGGTAATTGTCGCAATGTTGATGAAGTCTTAGCGATTTTACCGACCGTTCACATCTCAAGTCATGATATGAATGGAAATAAAGTCATCACACCAATTTTCCACTTTATGTTTTCAGACAGTCAGCAAAACTGCATTGTGGTTGAGCCTGAAAAGAAAAAACTAAAAGTCTACCAAAATCCTTATGGTGTCATGACCAATGCACCAAAATTTCCTTCTCATCAAAAACTCTTGCAAACTACTTTTAATCAAGAAAATTTGAACCAATTTAATGCTGCTAAAGACCTACCTGGTGGATATGATCCAAAATCACGTTTTTTAAAAGCTTATTATCTAGCACAACAAACACTTGATAATCATGACAGTCAGTCTGCCTTTGGCAATCTTTACCGCGTCTTATCTTCTGTTGCTTTACCTAAAGGCTTTATCCCTAACAAAAAATATCATTCTTACACACATACTGTTTATTTATCTGCTTATGATAGTCCATCAAGAAGGTTGACCATTCAATCCGCTCAAAATCAAATGGTTTATTCAATAGTTTTTGATGACATCGAAGATTTAAATCGAAGACAGGCTATATTCTTGCCGGCTGGATTTACTTATCAAACACTTAAATAAATTAAAAACGCTGGAAGTTATCCAGCGTTTTTTTATGGTGATAGGATGCGAAAGTGGGTATATTTTATTTGCCAATAGACTCATCTTTAATAGTCTTAGAAATTAAATTTTTTCGCAGAAAATCAATTCTGCCATATCGAAACTAAAATAGGCTGTTTGATCATCGTTATATGAAAAAATAAAAATACGATTTGTGTCATCAATCTTATCTAGGTGAATTCTTTGATTTAATTCAAGATTAATTTGTTGTAAGTATTCTAGTAGTTCATGTTTATCGATACAGCGACGAAACACTAGGTGGTCACCTTCACTAAATGATGATAGAGGTGTCCGATAAACTTCTTGATAATTATCAATTGTGGGAATAATACTTCCATGAGGACAAAATTTTGGATAATCTAGCAGTTTTTCTAATTTCTCAAAAAAATAGTCACTTTCTAAATGTTCAATAGTTTCAGCATCGTTGTGAACTTGCGTGATGTCATATTTTAAGATTTTCATTAAAAAAAGTTCGGCAATGCGATGTTTACGCACAACCTTAATCGCACTTTCTAATCCTTGTCTGGTTAAACGCACTCCTTTATAGGCGATAGATTCAACAAGATTGTCTTCAACTAATCGGCTAATCATATCGGTTACAGACGGAGCTGAAATATTTAAGCTGTCCGCAATTAATTTATTTGAAACATATTCTTCACTACCGTTCAAACTGAAAATCGCTTTAAGATAGTTTTCTTTGACATTGGATCGTTTCATTATCTCTCCCTCTTTCATAAGCTTTTAATACCTTAGTCTTTCTTAGTGAATTTTCTTAGTAAATTTAGTATAACACAACTACAATTAACTAGACTAAAATAGTTTTTCACCAAACAAAATTATGATATAGCAATCACAAAACAAAAACATTAGACCCTCCTAAATAATTTATTGCTTAAAGTTAAAAAATAGTGTACACTCTTACTAGTGAAGAAAGGAGTATATATATATGATTCAAATTAAACATTTGAATGTTGATTATTTTGGGCACAAAGCACTAGTCGATGTGAACCTTGATATCCCATTTGGATACAGTGAGGGTATTATAGGGCCGAATGGCGCTGGAAAATCAACCTTAATGAAAGCAATGTTAGGAATTATTCCTAGCAGTGGAAAAGTGACTTATAATGGCGAGGACATTAAAAATAAATTAAGAAAAATTGCCTATGTTCCTCAAAAAAGTGACTTAGACTTAACTTTTCCCATTACAGTTGAAGATACTGTTTTAACAGGAACTTACCCTAATTTACCATTGTTTAAAAGACCAGGTAAGAAGGAAAGAGAAATTGTGGATTACTGTTTGGAGCAAGTAGTGATTGAGGATATTCGAAAAAAACAAATTAGTAATCTATCTGGTGGTCAGCTACAAAGGGTGTTTATTGCTCGAGCACTGGCTCAACAAGCAGAAGTTTTCTTTTTAGATGAGCCTTTTGTTGGGATTGATCTCAAAAGTGAGAATATTATTGTGGACATTTTGAGGCAATTGCGCAGTGATGGGAAATCGGTATTAGTGGTCCATCACGATCTTCATGAGGTGCAGTCATACTTTGATCGACTTTTAATTTTAAATAAATCAGTCATCGCTGAGGGAGCAGTTAAAGAAGTGTTTACTAATGCGAATATTCAAGCAGCCTACGGAGGCTCATTAGGAAATGTTCAAATAAAAGGGTTAGGTGATTAAAATGACAGAAGTGTTTTCTCAACTCTTTGACCTACCTTCCTATGTTATTAATGCAGGTTTATCCGCAATTTTTTTAGGGGTAGTGTCTGGAATTATAGGTAGCTTTATTGTTTTAAGAAAGATGGCCTTGATGGGAGACGCATTATCGCATGCGGTATTACCTGGGGTAGCTCTTTCCTATATGTTTGGTATTAATATGTTGTTTGGAGCATCGCTTTTTGGGATTTTTGCTGCTGTTCTAATTCAATATATTTCAAAAAAATCTAACATTAAAAGTGATACTGCGATTGGCATCATTTTAAGTTCATTTTTTGCTTTAGGAATTATCTTAATTAGTCAAGCACGAAGTGGAATCGATTTAAATCACGTCTTGTTCGGTAATATTTTAGCGGTTCCGAATTCTGAGTTAGAACAATCTTTTTGGGTACTCGTTGCTGTGATTATTATTGTAAGTCTTTTTTATAAAGAGTTATTAATTTCATCCTTCGATCCTGTTGTTTCGAAAGCATATGGACTCAATACGGATTTCTATCATTATTTATTAATGCTTATGTTGTCCGTTGTAACTGTCTCCTCACTCTCCCAAGTAGGAATTGTGTTGGTTATTGCTATGTTAGTTATACCAGCTGCGACTTCCTATTTATGGACAAATAAACTAATCCATATGATTCTATTAGCCTCAATAATTGGAGCTTCAATGGGACTAATCGGAACATATATAAGTTTCCAAAATAATCTGCCTACGAGTTCAGCAATTGTCTTGTTGGGTTCACTAGTTTTCTTAATTTCATTTTTTGCTTCACCAAAAAACAATTTTTTTAGAAAGGAAAAAGTATCATGAAAATATTTAAAAAATTTATTGCATTGACTCTATTATTATCTACTATCTTATCAGGAATTGGAGGGGGGGTAAAAGCCCAAGCCGCTGAAGATAAAAGCCTAAAAATCGTAGCAAGTTATTCAATCATCGCTGATATGGTTAAGAATATCGTTGGAGAACATGGAGAAGTCTATAGTTTAGTGCCAATTGGAACAGACCCTCATAGCTATGAGCCGTTACCAGGAGATGCTCAAGAAGTATCTGAAGCTGATCTCGTTTTTTATAACGGATTTAACCTCGAAACAGGAAAAGGTTGGTTTGATGATTTACTTGATGTAACTGATAAAAAAGATGTAGCTTTTGCGGTGACTGAAGAAGTAGAACCTATGCATTTAACAGCTGAAGGTAAAGAAAATGAGCAAGATCCTCATGCTTGGCTAGACGTACAAAATGGCATTAAATATGTTGATCTTATTGCTGAAAAAATAATTGAAGCTGATCCAGAGCATAAAGAAGAGTATCTAAAAAATAAAGAAGCTTATACCAAAGAATTAGAAGATCTAGACCAATATGCAAAAGATGAAATTGCTAAAATTCCAGAAGATCAACGAATCTTAGTTACTTCAGAAGGAGCTTTTAAATACTTTTCTAAGGCCTATGGCTTTGAAGCAGCTTATATTTGGGAAATCAATACAGATAATCAAGGAACACCTGACCAAATGAAGCGTATCTTAGATATTATTAATGAGCGTGATGTGAAAGCCTTATTTGTTGAAACATCAATCAATCCTAAAACAATGGAGACAGTTTCTCAAGAAACAGGAATTCCTGTTAAATCGAAAATCTTTACAGATTCATTAGCAAATGAAGGCGAAGAAGGAGATACATACATCACAATGATCAAATGGAATGTTGACCATATTGTGAGTGGTATTCTTGAAACGGAATAATTATAAGATTTGCTAACAGAACTAACTACATTTATCTTAGGGAGAGCTTAGGATATATTAGAAATTAAGAAACATTCTACTTATACACGTTCATCGGATGCATGAGGTGTTCGGTAGATTATATTATAGGGAGAATAAAATGCGGTTGAGTATTTATACTCGACCGTTTTTTATATGGTAATTGGATATGAGTAGCAAATATATCCTGTCTTGCAAAAATCAAGATCTATGTGGTGGTGTTTGCTGAAAGTAATCCAGAATCTACCGATAATTAAAAAACTTTAACTCTTAAATAAAAAGAATAAATATGCGAAAAGTATGCTAGTATCTATATGTTGCTGAAATATTTTTGGAGGAATGCATGAAAACGAAATGTAACTATTTATTAAGCTTATTAATACTTTTTCTAGCCATCTCTTTAAGTGGCTGCTTACAAGTTGAAGAGTTTTTGCAAGAATTCACTGAAGAACCAGTCAGTGAACAGTTAGCAAGTGATTCCAGTAAAACAAGCCGAGAGGGTTTTACAGAATTAAAAGTTGAAACAGATCCATGGCTTAACCAAGAAAATACGAGCGAGGTCGTTCAAGAAGAAGCGTTTTATTATAATCTAGAACAAGTCGCTGCCTATATTCATCAATATAATCGATTGCCAGCTAATTATATAACTAAGGAAGAGGCAACTAAGCAAAACTGGTCAACTGCTGATCCGATTTATGTGATTGGTGGCAATCGATTTGGCAATCGAGAGGGTAAATTACCTAAGAAAAAAGGAAGGCAATACTATGAAGCTGATATTCAAGCAGGGTACAGTCACCATCGTGGATCTGAACGAATCGTGTATTCTAATGATGGGCTGATTTATTACACTGACGATCATTATGATAGTTTTAAGCAGCTTTATTGAAAGGATGAAGAGTATGAAAATTATATTAGATGGCCAAGCCTTTACAGACAAGGAGACGACTTATTGCTATTTGATTGATCGATTAAATTTGCCCCACTACACGGGTCATAATTTAGATGCTTTATGGGATGTCCTAGGAGATAGCCGTCCTTTAGAGATTGAAATATACCGTGCGCGTTTAATTTTGGACCAACTCAATGATTATGGCCGTTGGTTGCTCGATTTGTTTGGGGATGCTTCAATTGAAATGGAACATCAAGTGACTCTTCATTGGTAGAGTATTTGGGAAGGCAATCGTCTTCTCTTTTTTAAGAATAAGTACTATTAAATTTAAATCAAACTCGTTATAGTAGAATGAGAGAATTAAAGGTGGGAGAAGCTATGCAAGAAACAATTGGACTCTATATACATATCCCTTTCTGTCAAAAGAAATGCCATTATTGCGACTTTTTAACCTTTGTGGATATGGAAGAGAGAATGGATGAATATGTTACCTACTTAATTAAAGAAATGGCTCTTTATAGTGGAAACTATCAATTAGACACAATTTATTTTGGTGGCGGAACACCTTCTTATTTAGAAGCTGAACAGATGGTTAAGATTATGGAAGCCATCCAGAGTCATTTTGTGATTCTTTCAGATTGTGAGATTTCGATTGAAATGAATCCCGAATCTGTCACGGAAGAAAAAGTAAAAACCTATTTAAAATATGGGTTTAATCGCTTTTCTATGGGAGTCCAGTCCTTTGATGATGCAACCTTAAGAATGATGGGGCGTTTACATGATCGTGAAACAGTCTATCAAAAGATTGCTTTATTAAAAGACTTAGGTGTTAAGAAATTGGGAATTGATTTGATGTTTGCTAACCCTAAACAGGACATGGATGTTTTAAAAAGGGACATAGAATTAGCTATGCAATTACCGCTTAATCATATTTCTTATTACTCCCTAATGATTAAAGAGAACACTCCTTTTCAACGTTGGGTATTAACCGGACAGATGCGCGTTTTAGATGATGAAATTGAAAGAGAAATGTACCATTATATCCAATCAGAACTGACAAAACATGGTTTCCACCAATATGAAATTTCCAACTTTGCCAAAGGTGATGTTGAAAGTCGCCATAATAAAAAATACTGGCAGTTGAAGAATTATTTAGGAATTGGTTTAGGAGCTTCTTCTAATATTGATTTCGTGCGTTTTGTTAATCATCGACGTTTTGATGATTACTACGGCATGATTGATCAAGGCGAATATCCTATTCAGATCAGTGAAAAGCTTTCTTTGGAAGATCGCGAAAAGGAATATATTATGTTGAACCTACGTTTATTAAAAGGGTTTGAATTTAGTGAAATTAATCAGCGCTTTGGTATTGATTTTTTAACCAAGTACCAAGCAGTCCTGTCTAAACATAAAAAGTTAGGCTTGATAGATTACGATAACCAGGGTATCTGGTTTACTGAGAAAGGCTTAGATATTGGGAATCAATTTTATTTGGATATTTTATAGGAGGGGTATATTGGAAGTTAAACGGGTCAATCATTATCTAGATGACCGCTTTAATGAGGAAGTCTTAAGTCAGCACGGAGCCTTTTTGATTGATAACCAGCCCTATAGTGTCCATATTATCAATGGACATACGGCCCGAGTGCTAGGAAAAGAGGCCAATCATTTTCCAGCTTTAATTGAAGCTTTTCGCTTTTATGCTGAACATATAGATACTTTTCTCGATAAAAACAATCAAATAATTAAACAATTTCAACCGGTTAAACTTTTTTATTTGGAACTGGATCACATTCAGCCTTCGCAGTTCTATGTAGATAAGGACAAATTGCAGGCTATTTCATCTTTTATCAGAAAACAGACAGATATCATCATACCAGTTACAAAAATGAACAAGAGATGGGTCTCTTTAGACGGGCATAGCCGTTTGGCTTATGCTGTAGAAAATGGCTTTAAAACGATTCAAGTTTATGAAACAGCTGCTGATGAGGGTTTGGAATATTTTGTCAAAGAGGCAATAGCTCGTGACATATTATCACCTTATGACTTAAAAGTTTTGACACATGATGAATATCAAGTCCAATGGAATCAGTTTTGTGATGATTATTTTTCGTCGTTAAACTAAGCCGATTTTTTAAGTTTATAAAGTAAGGAAGGATTTTAATGAACGATATTGAAATTAGAGAAGAGGGACTGCTTCCATTTGAGCAAATTTTAGCTCTTTATGAAAATGTTCGTTGGACAGCCTATACTAAAGAACCAGAGCTTTTAGAAAAAGCTATCCAAAACAGCTTAAAAGTTTGGACAGCTTGGGAGGGTGATCAACTAATTGGCCTAGCACGTGTAGTAGGGGATGGGCTAACCATTATCTATATTCAAGATATTTTAGTACTTGAAGATTATCAAGGACAAGGTATTGGTAGTCAGTTATTGCAGAAGATATTAAAAGAATACCAAGCGGTGCGGCAAATTATATTGATGACTGACGATACTGATAAAACACAAAGTTTTTATAAGAAAAATGGTTTATTTAGAACAGACGAGTATCAGTTAGTAACCTATATGAAATAAAAGTCTAAGTCTCCAATTCTTTATTATAAGAATGGAGGCTTTTTTTATGGAAAAAACTTGTCAAAAACAACCGTTGTGTATATACTGTATATATACACAACAACTAAGGTGAGGTGAATCAATGAACATTTTAATATCTAAGTTAAATCCCAAGCCTATTTATGAACAGATAAAAGAACAGATTATCCAAGCCATTTTAAATGGGGATGTGGAAGAAGGAGACTTACTTCCTTCGGTAAGGGGCTTAGCAAAAGACTTAAAAGTCAGTGTAATAACGACCAAAAGAGCTTATGAAGACCTTGAAAGAGAAGGTTATGTAACTTCAGTGGTCGGGAAAGGTACCTATATAGCTGAGCAAGACCATGATTTCATTAGAAGGAAATACTTAAAAAGAATGGAAGCATTAATTAAAAATCTGATTGAAGAAAGTGCGATGATTGACCTCAGTTTGGAAGAAATAAAAGTATTGGTGGAAAGGATCTATAAGGAGGGTAAATAATGGGAGAATTTGTGATTGAAATGAATCAAGTATCAAAAACATTTACTGATTTCTCAATTAACAACTTAGATTTAAAGATTCGTAAAGGTTATGTGACTGGTTTTGTGGGACCGAATGGATCTGGAAAAACCACGATCATAAAATTAATTATGGGACTTATGAAAGCAGAAAGTGGATCGATTAAAGTTTTTGGTAAGGATCTTAAAAAGCATGTGGTAGCCATTAAGGAAGAGATAGGCTTTGTTTATGCGGAAAATTATTTCTATGATCACTTAACAGTCGAAGAAACGGGAAAAATGATCGCCCCTTTTTATAAAAAATGGGATTGGGAAACCTACTGGTCTTACACCCAATCATTTGGATTATCAAAAGCTAAAAAAATAGAAGAACTCTCAACGGGTATGAAAGTAGCGCTTTCTTTAGCCATTGCCTTATCACATGATCCTATGTTGATTATTCTTGATGAGCCAACTTCTGGGCTGGATCCTATCGTAAGAAATAGAGTTTTAGATATTTTGTTTGACTATATCCAAGACTCTGAAAAGTCTGTTTTTTTCTCAAGTCATATTATGACAGATATAGAAAAAATAGCTGATCATATTGCAATGATTCATTATGGAGAACTGATTATTAATAAAGAAAAAGATTATCTCCTCAACCAATACAGGTTAGTGAAGGGACCTAAAGAAATTTTAGACGACGAGCTCAGGAGCCAATTAATTAATTGCCGAGAAACATCAGTCGGATTTGAGGGCCTTTCGTCAAACTATGAGCTATTTAAAGAATTATTTGGAGAACAAGTGATTATCGATCCGGCTAATCTTGAAGAGATAATGGTTAATTTATTTGATGAAAGGAGATAGTATGAAGGCTTTAATCCATAAAGAATTTATTTTAAATTCTAAAAAAAATTTACTGATTTTTATGGCTATATTTTTTGTGGGATGTGTTCTATCCGATTCATTTCAAATTCCAATCATTTGTCCCGTTGTTTTGACAGTTTGGTACCCACTAATTATGAATGAAAAGGAAAATTTTAAGAAATCGGGAGTGCTTTTAAATAGTTTACCTATTGAGGCTGAAAAAATCGTCTTAGCTAAATATGTTTACACTATTTTGATGGGGACGCTATTTTTTATTAGTTTTATTTTACCAAATTATCTTTTACCCGAATTCAAGGCCTACTCTCCTAATGAAGTTTTAATTGCCTTTACTTATTCAATAGGTTCGATCTCATTTTCATACTTTGCATATTATGTTATTGGTAAATTTTTTTACCAAATATGTAGTTTAATGTCTTTCTATTTTTTCTTTTTTTTAGCTAAAAGTGAAGGAACTCTAAATGAACCATTATTTGCTCCATTTACCAATTTTTCCAATCAATTTTCTTTTCAAGAACTACTCATGCCATTGTCTGTTTATATCATTCTATCACTCAGTCTTTCTTACATATTAGCTGCTCGATCTTATAGCAAAAAAGATTTTTAAAGCGAGTTTCATTAAGAAAGATAACATTAAAGATTTTTCTTAAATGTTGTCTTTCTATTGATTTTTACGATTCTTGTGTAAAATGACTTGTACAATATACCCTAAACTTCCCCCAGCTATAGCAGACAAGAAAGCCATCCAAAAGATCTCATCCTCACGAAAACGGTTCGCTGAATAAGCCCAAACGCCAACTAAAATGAAAAAAGTTAAGGCAAAGGCTAGAATAAAGAGTGGATTGTTACTTTGAAAAGCTTGAAAATCGCCTAGACTATCTTTTAGGATGGAGCCTGTTGAAGTTTTAAAAACTTCACTCAAAGCTACAATGTTTTTGAGATCTGGATTACTTTGATTACTTTCCCATTTAGAAACAGCTTGTCGCGAGACATCAATTTTATTTGCCAGTTCTTCTTGAGACAAGCCTTGCTTCTTCCTTAAAGTTTGAATACGCTCACCAATAGTCATAATAAATTCCTCCTATTTAAACTTTCCTTAATTTTATCAAAAGACTTAGTTGCTTATCTAGCAACTATAGTTGGCAAAGTCGCAAGGAGTGGTTGAATTAAAAAAAATAATGGCTTCTTTTTCTTTTAGGTCCTAAGTCTGATTAGCTTGAAAACTTAAAATAGTATAATTAAACCATAGAAAGGAAGATGAATATGATCCCACTAAATATATATGTGCAAAGTGTTGAAAAGAATTTTTGGATTTATAATTTTGTTGCTTCTTTTATTTATTTTGCTATTAATGGCTTTGATGCTTTAAGTAATTTCATTCTATTTCCACTAGCTATTATGTTAATTATTTATATTTTAAAAGAACGTTTGAGGTCAACCGCAGATACCCAATTTTTAGGATTTTACCCTCTAGGTAAAGATTTTGGTAAATTAGTTATTGCTTCAATTATGAACTATGTTATATGGCAGGTATCAGGCTTACTCTTCTTTGTTGCCTTAGTTTATTTATTGTGGAAAGAGTATCACTAATCCATTAAAACGAATAGTTCGTTTAAACTGAGCAAACATAGTGGGGTCCCCTTAAATGTACCATGTAATATAAAAAGTCTGTTTTCTCTTTATTGAGGAACAGACTTTTTTGTATGATTGAAGTGAGTTTGATTAAGTAATATCAGATCAAGTAGGCTTTCACAAATGGGAGGACTTGCTAGTAACTCAGCGACTAAGTAGCTAAGATAAGTAACCAAGGTGATAGGAAATAACCATGGGAGAGAAACACCTGTCATTTCAAGAATTAAAAAAATACCAGAAAGGGGTGCTCTGACAATTGCAGCAAAATGTCCACTCATTGCAAATAAAGAAAGATAGATGATAAGGTCAGAGGGAATCAATCCTAAATTGTACAATAAACTGCCATAGAGATTACCTAATATAGCTCCAATAGATAATAATGGAAAAAAGATACCACCGGGCATGCCTGAACAAAAAGCGAATGCTAATAATAATATCTTCATTGAATATAAATAAGATAGGTAGTTAGGATTAGGGTTCGCGCCGATTGGGAAACTTATTAAATTAGCTCCAGAACCAAATAAATTACGGTCAAAATAGAGTATAATAGCGGTTAATATAAAAGGTAGGATTGATTTTAGCCATTGAGGAATTGCTAAAACCTGTGAAAGACCTTTTCCCTGGATTATTATCCAATTAAACAATACACCAGAAAGACCCGTAATAAGCCCTAAACCAAGACAAGTTATCAATAAATTATCTGGAAGTTCTGCTTGTCTAAGCAGAATAATAGAAGGTTGATTTCCTAAAATGCTATTAGCTGTTTGATTAGCAAGCAGCACGATTATACCGGCATAAATAAATAATTGCCTACTTGTTTTATAGAATAAACCTTCTAAGATAAAAGATAGCCCTGATAAAGGTGCATTGAAAGTAGCCGCCATTCCTCCTCCTGCTGCACCAGCTATTAGGTAACGACTGATAGAAGAATCGCTATGAAAAAACTTACTCACAACTTGCCCGATAGTAGAGCCGATTTGAATAGATGGGCCTCCTCTTCCTAGAGTTAAGCCGGAGCCAATAGCAGCAATTCCACCAAAAAATTTGTAAATTAAAACGGTGAGCCCATTTTGATTTAAATGCTTGTGAAGAAGGCCATTTATTCGTGGGACACCTGACCCTCCGATAGCTGGTTCCATTTTTAAGCTAAAGGCGGTAAAAAATCCCAGACCTAGCATAAACAAAGCATAAATAATAAGATTTGTTATATTTTGATGCGAGAGTGATAATAAGGAGTATGAAAAATTTGCAAGATGATTGATAAGAAGATTAAAAGCTGCTATTACACAGCCAGTTATTAATCCGGTAAGGGCGCAGAGCAAGAGCGTTTTGATTGAAGTATAAGTGTTTTTCATAAAAAACCTCCTTTTTTATTCTAGGGCATCTTATTTTTTTTGACAAGTGCTTGTTAATTGAAGGTTATACATTTAGCGAGTGATATAATAGTATTTGAAGTGAAAATTCACTTATAATAAAGTGGGGTCAACGATTAAATAGTTTGAATATAAAAAAGAGCATTCTTGAGCAATTTAAACCAAGTAAATGAAATTTCTAAACAATTTAAAGGAGACTGAATAGATGGTGAAAGATGTTCATTGGCAATTATTTCAAGGGTTAGCCGAGCAAGAGTTGGAGAATATCTGTGGAAAGTTAAAAATTCCTAACGACTACCTTACAAGCGTCAACGATCCTTTTGAAATAGCGCGTATAGAAGATGGGGTTAATATCAAAGGGCATTCGACTTACCTAGTCGTTTTACAGTACCTACTACCACAATCTAATAATTTGGAAGAATGCGAATACAAGACACGAGCTATTTCGCTAGTAAAAGTGGAAGACCAGCTTTTTGTGAGTCTCAATGAAGATCCTCAGTATTTTTCAGATCTTTTTAAACAATTTGATCGAAATATTCAATTAAGCTATGAAGAGATGATAATGAAAGTTTTTTGGAAAATTCAAAACGAAACCATTAAAGTTTTAGCTTGGGTGCATGAAGAAATTGAAGACATGCAAAAAGATATTGAGTATTCTTCTCAAAATAAAGAACTTTACCGTCTTATGAGACTTGATAAAAGCTTGGCATATATAAAAACAGCCGTGCATAATAATCGAATAATTCTGGAAAAAATTAGTCAGGATGAAAGATTTCAGTCTGTGCCTGCTTTGAAGTCTTTAATGCATGATGTCTTGATTGAGTCGTATCAGGCCGAATCAATGGTTAATGAAGGGATGCGAATCACCGGTCAATTAAGTGATCTATTCTCGAATGTAATTTCCAATAATTTGAATAATGTAATGAAAGTTTTGACCTCGATTACGATTATTCTTACGATTCCGACAATTATTGGAGGACTGTGGGGAATGAATGTACCACTTCCGTTTGCAAATAGCGAAGCGGGATTTTTTATGACAATTCTATTAAGCTTAATAATCAGTATCGTTGTTGTGTTTTGGTTAAAATCTAAAGATTATTTATAATTAAGCTTCCAAAAAGCCAGACAATGATTGTCTGACTTTACTTTAAGGACGTGTAACATCTTGAACATCTACTTCAATATTTGCTTCTTTTAAATGGGCGATTAGTTTGCCTTCATCATTTAAAGGAAAAGATTGGGCAAAATACTGCTTATTGGCTTTTCCTAATAAATTGATACGGTTTTTTTTAAGATCTCTAGTTAAAACAACACGATCGACCTTTGCAAAAGAAATTGGAATCATTACGGATAAAGTTCCTCTGAAAATAGAAAAATCATTTTTTGAGATACCTCTAGCTAATGGGCCCGAGATAAAATAAAGAATGGCTGAAGCAATCAATAAATAATGCCACCTACTAGTTGCAAATTGAAAACCAATCCAAACTAACAAACCGATGGTTATTAATTGAGTCCAAATCCAGTAGCTTTGAGTTACTTCTACAAAAAGATTGCGACTTCTTTTATAAAAATGATAACTACTACCAGCGATTAAAGCGATAGTCAAGAGTATGGATACAATGTCTTTCAAAAGATCACTCCTTAAATTTTGCCTTAAAATAACTATACCATTCTTGAAAGCAATAAGCTATTAACATTTATAAGAAAAGGAACGATAATCAAATGTTTTTAAAACAACCTGATTTAAAAGATATAGATAGAATTGAAGCATTTTTAGACAGTTATCCTGAATCTGATCAATGGATTGCTGGGACTTCTAGTCTTCACCGATATCATGGAAAATTAGACCAGTGGATTAATTTAATGAAGAATTGGTCTCAAGGGAAGGAACTACCTGTCGGTAGAGTACCCGTGATTCAATGGCTATGTCTTGATGAAAAAGGAACAATGATCGGTGCCATTAATTTACGTCCTCATCTGAATGACTATTTACTTCATTCTGGGGGTCAGATTGGTTATGTGGTTCATCCAGACTATCGGTTTAAAGGTGTAGCAAGTTGGATGCTAGGTGAGGCCTTGAAGAAAGCCCATGAACTAGGAAATGAACGCATTCTAATTACTTGTAGAGCCAGTAATAAAGCCTCTCAAGCGACCATTAAAAAGTGGAAGGGTGTATTGGAAGACCAAAGAATAGAAAAGGGTGTAAGGGTAAATCGTTATTGGATTGACTTACCGAGTTAACTTAGAAGGTTTAAAGGATGTCAGTATCTTCAATTAAGATTCGGTTTTTATTCATTTGTAGATGTTAATTTGTTAGGATAAATTGAATGAAAGATCAGGGGAGTTTTGTTGATCTCTACGATTTATGATAGTCCGATTGGACGATTACAACTTTTAGTAGACCAAGAAGCGCTCATTGGCCGATGGTTCAAGAACAAAGGAAGGGTGGAAGAAAATTTACCGGACAATGTGCACTTTATTTCCTGGTCGAGACCTGAATTTAAACCCTATATCAATTGGTTAGAAAGCTATTTCCGCGGACAAACTAACTCTGCCATTATTTTTTCCTCTCAATCCAATGAACCAGACTGTTTTTGGCAAAACGTTTGGCGAATATTAAAGAAAATTCCTTACGGAAAGACAATGACTTATAAAGAGATAGCGAAAACTATTGAAGCCGAAACTAAGCAAAAGGTATCTGCTCAAGCAGTAGGAGGGGCAGTGGGAGCCAATCCTATTTTGTTGCTCATTTTTTGTCATCGAGTGATCTCAGCAACAAATGCTTTGACTGCTTATAGTGCAGGGACTGATAGGAAGATTTGGTTATTAAATTACGAAAAAGTTTAGAAAGGATGAGACTGATGCAAATAAAAGCAATTCCTGCTTTAGAAGATAATTATATTTGGGTAATTGAAAAAGAAGATGAAGTTATTGTCGTGGACCCAGGAGAAAGTGAACCTTTAATAAATTACTTAAAAACATTAGGCTTAAAAGTCAAAGCGATTCTCTTAACGCATTTTCATGAGGACCACGTCGGTGGATTGAGCGAATTGTTAGCCAGTCAAAAGCATGCGGTGACCGTTTACGGACCGATTGAAGTTGAAGAAAGAGTTAATCAAGTGGTCAAAGGGAGTGACCGGTTGGAGATAAGTGGTTTAGAGTTTGAGGTGCTTAAAACACCAGGGCACAGTGCTGAGCATGTGTCATATTTACTGGGGAAGCATCTTTTCTGTGGTGATGTTTTATTCTCAGCGGGTTGTGGGCGTGTATTTACTAATGATTATCAAGCGCAATATGACAGTCTTCAAAAAATAAAAGACTTGCCTGATGAAACGCAACTTTATGCTGGACACGAATACACTTTAACCAACTTGGCCTTTGCTTTAACCATCGAACCTGACAACCAAAACTTAATGAACCAGCAACAAGCTGTCAAAGTTTTAAGGTCCAAAGGCTTACCGAGCCTCCCGACTAGTTTAGCTGTTGAAAAGGAAATTAATCTGTTCCTACAAGCTGAAAGCTTGAAAGATTTCATCCAATTAAGAAAAGCGCGTGATCAATTTTAGAAAGGAAGAAGGGTATGCGAGTATTTATCGTTGAAGATGACCCGATTATTGCTGAGGGTTTAGCGAATACACTAATTAAGCATCGGTTTGAAGTTAGAAAGTGTCTAGACTTTGAAAATGTTGTCGAAGAATGCCTCTCTTGGCAAGCCCATCTGGTCCTCTTAGATATTAATTTACCTTATCAAAATGGCTATTATTGGTGTAGTCAGTTGCGGGCTCAATCACAAATTCCAATTATTTTTATTTCTTCTTTATCTGAAAGTATGGACCAGCTAGTAGCCTTACAGATGGGGGGAGATGATTATCTAGTCAAGCCAATTGATCGTCAGCTGACTGTTGCAAAAATCCAGGCTCTTTTAAGAAGAAGTTATAACTATCAACCAGATAACAGTCTTAATCTTAGTTTTGATGGGATGACTTTAAATACACAAGCTTTAAGCCTTGGATACCAAGAAGAAATTATTGACTTAACCGCCACTGAATACCAAATATTAGCAGTCTTATTTAAGAAAAAGGGGAATTATGCAAGAAGGGATGAAATACTTGATGCCTGCTGGCAAGAAAACCAATTTATTGATGATAATACATTAGCGGTCAATATTTCACGCTTAAGAAAAAAATTGATAGCATTTAATCGTGGGCCGGTAATTGGTACTAAAAAAGGAGTCGGTTATTGTCTTTTAAAGAAAGAGGCAAAAAATGAAAGCTTTCATTAATGAATATCGCGGTCTGATATTATTTGTTCTCTTTATCTTAGCTCTTTTTGCTCTTGTTTTTTACTTATTTCATCTAAACTGGATGCATTACCTCATCCCTTCTTTACTGATTGTGCTTATTTTAGTCTTATATTTAGGGAGGCAATGGTTTTATTTTCAAATGGAAGTAAGTTACCAAGTAAAATTTCAAACTTTATTGGAGAGTTCACTTGTTGAGAAGAATATTCAATTAAATAGGGAGAAAGATTTGGAAGACTATTTCTTATTATGGGTCCATCAAATTAAAACACCGATTGCGGCAAGTAAAATGCTCTTAGAAGAAAGCGATGATCCGTCGAAAGGGCTACTTAATCAAGAGTTAGTCAAAATTGAATCTTATTCTAATTTAGCTTTAAATTATCTTAAAGTAACTAACCCTAAAAGAGACATGGTCTTTAGCCGGGTTCAATTGAATGAGATTATCCAACCGCTCTTAAAACGTTACCGCCATCAGTTCATCAATCAGGAGATTACTTTACACTATCAACCGATCGATCAAGCAATTTTAACGGAGGCTAATCTGTGTCAGATTATGATCGAACAAATCTTATCCAATGCTTTAAAATACAGCCCCAAAGGGAATATATGGATTAAATGGAGACAAGCTAGTTATGACTTGGTCATTGAAGATGATGGAAGAGGTATTCATTCTCAAGACTTACCTAAGATTTTTGATAAGGGTTATTCGGGCCATAATGGTTTACTGAACGAGCAATCTTCTGGTATTGGTTTATACATGGTGCAGTTAATTAGTAAGCGTCTCAACCAAGCCGTAAGTGTTCAGTCAAAAAAGGGTGAAGGAAGCCGTTTTATCATACAATTTAATCAAGAGATGAGTTAACCTTACAAAAATGTAAGGTTCTTTTACAATTTGTAAGTTTTGATAAAGGCTGATAATTAAATATTCCTATAGACTTGATTTAAGAAATAGAGGGGGGACTAGTTTATGTTATTAAGTGTAGAACATGTTGAAAAAATATACAGTGGGAGAGGCAATAAGACTATCGCCTTAAGAGATGTTAATTTTGCTATTAATGAAGGGGAATATGTAGCTATTATGGGAGAGTCAGGGTCGGGGAAATCAACTTTACTGAATATTTTAGCGACTTTTGATCAACCGACTGCCGGTCGTGTCTTGATAAATGATTTTGATTTGTCGGGGCTTAAAGAAGAGCAAATTGCCAGTTTTCGCCGTGAGAAGCTAGGGTTTGTTTTTCAAGATTTTAATTTATTAGATGGATTTACCAACCGGGACAATATCCTCTTACCAATGGTTTTATCACAGAAATCAGTGGTTGAAATGGAAGAACAACTTAAAAGGGTAGCTAGTTTGGTGGGGGTAGAGGCACTATTAGATAAATATCCCTATGAAATATCAGGAGGCCAAGCGCAACGGATTGCAATTTCTCGTGCTCTAATCAATCAACCGGATATTATTCTAGCTGATGAACCCACTGGGGCCTTAGATTCAAAGACTTCTGAACAGATTATGCAAATTTTTGTAAAATTAAATCAAGCAAGTAATACGATTTTGATGGTCACTCACTCGATAAAGGCAGCGTCTTCTGCTAACCGAGTTTTGTTTATCAAAGATGGCGTCATTTATCATGAAATATATCGAGGCCAACAATCATCACTTGATTTTCAAGATGCGATTGCTGACGCCTTAGCGATGTTGAATGGACGGAGGGAAGCAAAATGCTAAGTATGTCGACTGTTATCCGTAAGTCAGCTATAAAATCAATGAAGTCGAACAAAGAACTTTTTTTACCTTTCAGTCTTGCTTCCATTATTCTGTTTGCTTTAGAATATATTATTTTATCGCTCACTGGCAATCAATATATTATCGAACGGTCAGCCAGTTTAAATTCTATATTGATGATTGGTGTTTTCTTTGCGACTCTTTTGAATATTATTATTGTTTTGTACGCTTCTAGCTTTATACGAAAAAAGTTAACGCAAGAATTTGGTCTCTATTCCATTCTAGGATTAGCCAAAAAGCATGTAGGTCGTATTTCGTTCATTCAATTTACGATTGTCCTCTTAGTTAATGCTTTATTTAGTGTTTTAATAGGTTATTTAAGTGGTAATTTTTTGTTTGTCTTATTTAATCGTTTAATGAAGGATACCGGAGCCGGATTTATGGATTATCCTTTTGATCCTAAAGCGGCCCTAGAAACCTTAGTATTGATGGTGGGAACTTACGCTATTATCTATCTCTTATCCATCTTAAAAATTCATCGTTTACAGTCGCTGGATTTGATGAAGGATAGTCGTAAGGGACAAGGGCGAGTTAAGAACCGTTGGATTATTTTGGCGATATGTTTAATCACCTTAGCGGCTGGCTATTATATTGCCCTTACTACTCAAGGTGTTTTAGATTCACTGTCTATGATTTTTATCGCTATTTTCTTAGTGATGATCGGAACATATTCTTTTTTCATGGCTTTTATGGTGTTTGTGTTGAAATTGATGCAAAAAAATAAGCGCTATTATTATCAACCCACTCATTTCTTAAGTACTTCAGGCATGTTGCAGAGAATAAGTAAAAATGCCACATCATTAGCCTCGATAACCATTTTAGCCACTGGTATTATGATGGTCTTGGCAATGACCTTAACCACCTATCGCAATATGGAAGCAGCTGCTGAAGGTTCCATGCCAAGAGAGTATGAAATAACTTTTGCTCCTTCTCAAGCCTATGAAAAAACAACAGAGGAACAATTAGAATTGTTACGAAATTTTCAAGCAGAACTTCAATCAACTGATTTGATTTCGAACAATTTAATTGAGACAAATGCGATGGAGGCTGTCTTGATTAAAGAAGATCATATTTATCCTTTGTTAGAGCCTGGTCAAAAGCAAAAAGTGGAAGAAGGAGAGCATAGCTTTGTTATTCTCGGGTTAAAGGCAGATTATCTAGCTAGATATCCCGATGAATCTGTTCCAGAAGATCAGTGGGTTCTTGCTTCTAATTTAAAGGATGTATCACATTGGGAAAAAATTTATTGGAAAGATGGATTAGAACGCGCGGTCTATATTGGTAAAGGTGAAATTATTCCTTATACCATTGGTGTTGATGCACTGTATTTTGGTGTCAATTCTTTAGCAGAGTTACAAGCGATGCAAAGGTATTTATTAGATAAGTCCGATATAGAATTATCCACTGTAAGCTCTTTATATTTTGATTTGAAAGAGCCTCAGTTTGAAAAAACAGTTCAAAAATTGGTTGATGAGCAAGGCTTTTTCATGGAGAGTAAGGCCTATAAAAAGGAGTTGCTCTATCAGCTTAATGGTGGCTTATTATTTATCGGTCTTATCGTTTCAAGTGTACTGATAATAGGAATGATCTTGATGCTTTACTTCAAGCAAATATCAGAAGGTTATGCAGATAAAAAGAATTATCAAATTATGAAACAAGTGGGCTTACCTTTACAATTAATTAAGAAAACCATCCGCTCTCAAGTACTTTGGTTTTTCTTCTTACCTTTAATCATTGCAGTTGTTCATAATCTGTTTGCGAGTCAAATTATATTCAAACTGTTAGGTTTATTAGGTGTTAATAATTTTAATGATTATTTGTTTAGCTTCAGTATGGTCCTATCGGGATTTATTCTATTCTATCTGATTTTCTACCATCTAACTTCTCGGTCATACTACCGCATTATCAATCAAGAAGATTAAATAAAAACACCTGCTTTTTTTAAAAAGAAAGCAGGTGTTTTAAGTATTATTCTTAAATAATAGCTAGCACGATGAAGTTGATGATAAAGAGAACAATCGATACCCAAATAATTGGATGAACTTCTTTAGTTTGTCCTTTAGCTGTTTTAATGATTCCATAGAGAATGAATCCTGCTGCAATTCCGTTGGAAATGGAGTAGGTTAAACCCATAAAAACAGATGCGAAGAATGCCGGCACAGCATCTTCAAAATTCGACCAGTCAATATCGGATAGAGAGCTAACCATCAAAATCCCGACAATAATCAAGGCTGGTGCTGTTGCTTGTGCAGGAATTAAAGAGATGATTGGCGATAAGAAAGCAGAAAGAACAAAGCAAAGCGCTGTTACCACTGAAGTAAAGCCTGTACGACCTCCAGCTCCAATCCCAGCAGATGACTCGACAAAGGTTGTAGTATTGGAAGTACCTAGAATTGCTCCAAAAATTGTCCCTACTGAGTCGCCGAACAAGGCTTTATCCATCTTAGAAGTGAATCCTGAACCGGATTCTAAAGCTAATTGATCGGCTTTTGAAAAGATACCTGAGCGTAAACCAGTACCAATAAAGGTACCAATTGTATCAAAAACATCAGAAAGTGAAAAAGCAAAGATTGTCATTAAAACAATTGGTAAGCGAGTAAGATCGCCAAATAGAGAAGGGATTCCTGCACTGGTGAAAATTACGCCAAAAATTTGCCCAAGGTCAGCAAAAGCAGAAGAGAGAGAATTATCGGCGAATGAAACTTGTCCTAAGTCAACCACATTGGTTAGGAAAGCTAATACAGTTGTAACAGCGATACCAATTAAAATGGCTCCTTTAGACTTTCTCATCATTAGGATAATGGTGACAATTATACCAACAACTGCAATTAAGGCACCTGGTTGGGTGAAATTAACCAATTCTGGGACAATACCACCATCAGTTACAACGCTGAATACTCCACCAGAGATTGTTTCCACCATAGGATCTCCATTATTGACAGAGATAATATTCCCGGCACCTGAGGTGAATTGTAAAAGACCAGCATTTTTTAAACCGATATAGCCGATGAAAATACCGATACCAGCAGAAATAGCATGTTGTAAAAATGCAGGAATTGAAACGATTAATAATTTACGAATTTTAGTGATAGTGATTAAAACGTTCAAGATTCCACAAATGAATACCATGGATAGTGCCTCTTGCCAAGTGAATCCTAAGGCAAAAACAACCGTATAGGTAAAGAATGCATTTAATCCCATCCCGGGAGCTAAGGCGTAAGGAACATTAGCAAATATTCCAATGAATAAAGTTGAAATAGCAGCAGCAAAAATAGTAGCTAGAAATACTCCTTGTGCCGGCATACCTGCTTGTGACAAAATGGCTGGATTGACGAACATGATATAAGACATAGCAAGAAAGGTAGTGATTCCTGCTTGTATCTCTGTTCCTAGGTCCGTATTGTTCTCAGAAAACTTAAAATAATTGCGAATGGCTTCCATTGAATTCCTCCTCAAATTGATGAAATGATTGTAACAAAGATAATTGTCTTTCGGAAGAGCATAAAAATATATAATCTTTTGTTAAATTTAAATGTTCGGCTTTTTTACTAAAGAATGTGTTTTCATTTCATTGAAGCAATCTTTAGTTTTTCCTATACTGAGTAGGTATTTAAACTTAGGAGGTAGGCCATTGAATGATATGACAACCGGATCCTCCATTAAAAAGATTATTCGTTTTTCGATTCCTTTAATAATGGGGAATTTATTCCAATTATTTTACAATATGGTAGACACTTTTATAGTGGGGCGAAGTATTGGTTTAAATGCTTTAGCAGGAGTTGGATTAGCTGGTATTGCGGAATTAGTCATGAGGGTTATTGCCGCTTTTGTATTAACTCCTATGATTGGATTTTCTGGAACGGTCTTATCTAATCCGATGGCTTGGTTAGGTTCATTAATTATTTTAATACTAGCATTCTATCGTAAACACTATGAGTTGAAACAGTTGAGAGATTTATAGACCATTCGAGAAGCAAGGCTAAATATGATAAAATAAAGAGGCTAATATTTAAAAAGGAGAATGAAATGAAAATTATATCTTGGAATATTGATTCACTAAACGCTGCATTGACCAGTGATTCTAATCGAGCTATCCTGTCTCGAGAAGTTTTGATTAAACTCAACGCTTTGCAAGCAGATGTAATAGCTATTCAAGAGACTAAGTTATCTGCTAAGGGACCAACCAAAAAACATAAAAAGGTTATAGAGGAACTATTCCCTAATTATCAAATAGCTTGGCGTTCTTCTCAAGAACCAGCTCGTAAGGGATATGCTGGAACGATGTTTATGTATAAGAAAGACTTGAAAGCTGAAGTTTCTTATCCAGAAATTTCTTGTCCTCATCCAATGGATTATGAAGGTAGAATAATGACATTGGAATTTGCTGATTTTTACCTTACTAATGTATATACTCCAAATGCTGGAAGCGAGTTAAAGAGACTAGAGGATCGTCAGATTTGGGATGAAAAGTATGCTGATTATTTAGTATGTTTAGACCAAGTAAAGCCTGTGATTGCGACAGGTGATTTTAATGTAGCTCATAAAGAAATTGACTTGGCTCATCCAGACAGAAATCACTTTTCTGCAGGCTTTACAGATGAAGAGCGTCAAGGATTTACTAATCTTTTAAACAAAGGTTTCACGGATACTTTTCGTCATTTACATGGTCCAGTAGAAGGCGTTTATACTTGGTGGGCCCAAAGGGTTCGAACAAGTAAACAGAATAATTCAGGCTGGAGAATTGATTATTTCTTAGTGAGTGATCGAATCGCTGATAAAGTTCAAAGATCTGAAATGATCGATTCAGGCGAGCGTCAAGATCATACCCCCATCTTATTAGAAATAGATTTATAAAAGTGAAAGGAGTCGATAACATTGGCAGGACATTCTAAGTGGAATAATATAAAAAATCGTAAGGGTGCCCAGGATGCTAAAAGAGGGAAACTCTTCCAAAAATTATCACGGGAAATTTATATGGCAGCTAAACAGAGCGGAGGGGATCCAGACACTAATCCCGCTTTGCGTTTAGCTATGGACAAGGCTAAAGCCAATAATATGCCAAATGATAATGTCGATCGAGCCATTAAAAAGGCGACGACCTCCTCTGAAGGAGAGAATTATGATGAAGTGATATATGAGGGCTTTGGCCCTCAAGGGGTAGCTATTTTGACCGAAGCATTGACTGATAATCGTAACCGAACTATGACCAATGTCAGGATTGCTTATAATAAAAATGGTGGTAATATTGGAGAATCCGGAACGGTTAATTACCTGTTTGATCGCAAAGGCTATATTGTTTTAGAAAGAGAAAAGAACAATCTAGATGAAGATGAAATGTTGATGCTTGTTCTAGAAGTGGGCGGCGAAGACTTAGAAAGTTCTGAAGAAGTTTTTGAGATTTATACGGATCCCAGTGAATTAGCCAAGGTAAGAGATAAATTGTTGCAAGAAGGGCTAGTGATTTATACAGCTGAATTAACCTTAATACCCAAAACTTTTGTCAATCTATCAAAAAAAGATTATGAGGTACTGACAACCATTGTTGATGCTCTAGAAGATGATGACGATGTGTCTGAAGTGTTTCATAATGGTCAACTTGATGAATAAAAAACTCGAGATATTTTCTCGAGTTTTTTTAATATGTTTTTTTGCTTGACAGAATGTATTTAGATGGTAACATATAGTGGTGATAACTAGATAAAAGGGGTGCTAAGTGACGATAAAAATTGAGAAGATATTAGCTTTCCATTGTCCTTCATGGGATGAATTACCTAAACAGTCCATGTTCAACCAAGAAGTGGTTGAATATATTCAAGATTGTTTGGGCCCAATCATGAATGACGAAGTAGCAATGACTTCCACGATGATTCAAAATTATTCTAAATGGGGTGTCATCCCTAAAATCAAGGGTAGGAAGTATGGACGTCAACAGATAGCCTTTCTTTTAATTATTGCTATCTATAAACGTATTTTGCCTATTGAAACCGTTCGAAGGGGCATTGAACTCCAAACGAAGAGGGTAACGATCGAAGAAGGGTTTGATTTGTTTTCAGAGTCAATTAACAATGCTGTTCAACGTGTTTTTAAAACGGTAGGTCAAAATCGTCCCTTTGTTGTTGAAGGAATTGAAATAAGTAAAAAAACCGAAGGTATTAATGCAGTATCACATGCATTTGCTACTAAATTACTAGCCGAATTGATTATTGAATCAGGTGGTTATGACCAGATAGGAGATTATAATGAATAAATTAGCTATTATTGCAGATACTTCACAAGACTTAAAGGCAGATCTTGCTGAACATTACGGTATTGAAATCATTCACTATATGTTGCAAATGGGAGATAAACACTATCGTGACTTGATTGATATTGATTCTAGGGAATTCTACGAACAGATGCAACATCATGACGTCTTATCGACTGGTATTCCGCCTATCCAAGAAATTATAGATCTTTTGGATCGTTTAGTAGAGAAGGGTTATACTCAAGCAGTAGTAATTACAGCATCTTTAAAATTAACCGGTATGCGTCAATTATATGAAGTAGTTAAAGAACAGTATAAAAACTTAGAAATTTTCATTTATGAATCCAATTATATTGCTTCAATCACTGGTTTACTTTCAATCTATGCTGCTGAACTCAGAGAAGATGGTAAGTCAGCTGAGGAAATTTTAGCTGAATTAGAAAGAGTGGAAAATAAAGCTGGTATTTACGCTCTGTTTAGAACATTGAAATATGTTATTAAGGGTGGGAGGTTTAATAAGTATGCTGGTATGATTGGTGCTTTCTTTAATATTAATCCATTATTAACTATTCATAACGGTGAAATTGAAATCATTAATAAGGCAAGAGGGAAGAAAAGATCTTATGCAACCCTTTTAGCAGCAGCTAAAGAAAAATTGCAAGGAGCTAAACGCTACAAAATCGCTCTTTTTGCCGGCAATAATAACGAAGAAATCTCTCAATTACAAAAAGATTTGGCTGAAGAAATTGCTAATGCTGAAACATCCATTGTGACTGAATTAACTCCCGTTTTAGGAGTACATGCCGGACCTCAGTCAGTAGGTATTTCAATTCTTGTTATTGATTAAAAAAAATAAAAAATGATGAGAAATTCCTAGCCTCATCGTTTTTACTTTGTAAGCGTATTATTTTGACTTGCTTGTTATTAGATTTCAGCTTAATATAATACTATATTCAAGGAAATGAGGAAAACGATGATTGAATTAAGCTTGACTAAAATAAGATCACTTATAGATCCTCGTCCATTTGATAGTTACAAAGGGAACTACGGACATAGTTTGATTATAGCAGGTAATGAACAGATGGCGGGGGCTGCAATATTAGCTGCTAGCGCCTGTGTTCATGTTGGTTCGGGCTTAACGAGTTTGCTAACTGCAAAGACTAATATAAATGTTTGTCATTTGCATACTCCAGAGATGATGGTTGGGAATTGGGCAGATCAAAATTTGAGGAAACAGTGGATTTCTAAAGCAAATCACGTGTTAATTGGTCCGGGCCTTGGTAGGAGTCAAGAAAGTATTGAGATATTAAGTGAAACGCTATCAAGTATCCAACCTAATCAAGTGTTAATTCTTGATGGAGACGCCATTAGCCTGTGGGCGAAAGAAGGTCCATTTTCTTGTAAAGGCCAATTAATCTTTACCCCTCACTTGGGTGAATGGCTAAAAATGCAAGAAGCGAACAATATCAATGATCCTCAGGAATTTTCAGATTCATATCAAGCTATCCTCGTATTAAAATCGCATCAAACTGAGATTTATCAGCCTTCCGGCTTATCTTATAGCAATATCCCGGGCAATGCAGGCATGGCAATAGGGGGAATGGGCGATACCTTAGCTGGTATGATATCTGGATTGATGGGACAGTCTTCATCCCCTTTGGGTGCTGTATTGATAGCTGCTTATATGCACACAGCGATTGCTAATCAAATTAATCAAAAAGAATTTATTGTGTTACCATCCAGATTAATAAAGCAAATTCCTGAATTTATGAAAGATTTATTTGAATTGAAAGGTAATCGATTTGAACGAAGAATTTAAAGCCCAAAAACTAACTTTAAGCCCAAATAGTGATGAAAAAATGTGGATAGCTGAGATTGTGGGAGAAGATCCAGTCTATCGACTGAAAAGAGTATTTCTTCCTGAGTTTAAAAAGGGAACGTATCATTTATACGATGGTATTTATCAAATTCATGGAATCTATCCTGGAATCAGTCCTTTTAGTAAAGAATATTGTATCGTCAAGCACGGACATATGCAAAGAAAAATTCCACTCGAGACAATTTATCAACTCCTACCTCAAATAGAATCACAAGAGAGTAGACGGAAAAAACGGCTCAAGCATCAAATTATTGAGAAGTTAAACGTAATAGGGAAAAAGTTGGAACATGAATTAGTCTGGCGAGACATTGATTATCAGAAGGATCAATTAGATAGTTTAGAGAACTCTCAACAATTAACTTTAACTTTAGGACAGTTAATTAAACAAGAAGAGAAGATTGTTGATTCATATAAAAAAGCAATTGAACGTGGTATTGATGGCTAAGCGTTCAGATTAAAGATTATATAGGGAGCGAAAAAATGAAATTTAATATTGATAGATTAAAACAGACTCTCGAAGAATATTCTCGTTTACTTGAAATGGTAATAGTTATAGCTATTACTTTAAGTGTCGCTGTAGGAATGATTGACTTATTTAAATACGGTTATTTAGTTTTACAAGCAGATGTTATAGAAACCTATTCTGTTTTTCAAAATTTTTTAGGTTATGCTTTGTTGCTTTTAGTGGGAATTGAGTTAATTTTTATGTTGCTTTTTCACTCTCCTAAAGCAGTTTTAGAACTGATCTTATTTGTAATTGCTAGAAAAATGCTGATTTATGCGCAAACAATGGAAGATTTGGTATTAGGATCCATAGCTATCTTTATTGTCTTTGCTACTGTTCACTTTTTGGTCAAGAACGAAGATGGCCATTTATTACGAAATGACGAGGAGTAAAAATACTATGAGAAAAGCCTATCCCCATGACTGGGAATAGGTTTTAATTTATTTTACATAGATAGCCTTTAAATCATCAATAAAGCTAAAGCGAAGAAGAAGCTCATCTGTATCTTCTTGGTTAAGCTCTTGGTCCATTTCAAAGATAGTAATAGCGGGGCCATTAATTTTAGCTCTTTGGTGTGTCATGTATGAGATGTTTATATCATGATCTTGTAGGAAGGTTGAAAGGCGACCGATTGTTCCAATTTTATCTTTATGACGGATAATTAAAGTAGGGCGTTCGCCAGAAAAGCGAACATCATATTCATCATATTTGTTGATTTCGATTTTTCCACCACCTACTGATGAGCCAATGATGGTGACGTGGTTATTTGGACCGAAGATATGAATACGAGCAGTATTAGGGTGATAGTTTCCTAGATTACGCTCGAGGAAATTAATCTTTAATCCACGTTCTTCAGCAATATCACGTATATCAGCTATTTCTGAATCACGAGTCGTATAGCCTAAAACGCCGGCTATTAATGCTAGGTCAGTGCCATGACCTTGATAAGTTTTAGCAAAAGAATCCATTAGGGTGAATACGACTTCCTCAGGTTCTTCTCCTAGAAGTTGACGAGCAACATTACCGAGGCGAACGGCACCGGCAGTATGAGAAGATGAAGGACCGACCATTACTGGACCAATAATTTCGAAACCAGATTGGTAAGACGCGCTAACTCCATCCTCTAAAATCTTTTCACCTGTTCCAGATAACTCAACCTCAACATCAGCTACTAATTCATCTGAATTACCAAAGACCTGTTCTTTGATACGACGGGCAGTAGGAGTACCCGCTACACCACCAATGCCTGTTTCTCTTAATGATTCAGGGAGTTCATTACCAATAGCATCCATAGCGTCAATAACTTCATCCGAAGGAATAATGGATACCACATCAGCTAATGCCATATCAGCAGCAGCCATTGCAGTCAGTGCATGAAGTCCATTCCGAATGATACAAGGGATTTCTACTAAACCTGCAACAGGATCGCAAACAAGTCCGAGTGAGTTTTTAAGTGCTAATCCCACTGCATTACCAACTTGCTCAGGTGTTCCACCTTTCAATTCAACTAGGGCCCCAGCTGCCATAGAAGTGGCAGAACCCACTTCGGCTTGGCAACCTCCTTGGGCGCCGGAAATAGAAGCACGGTTAGCAATAACTAAGCCTAAAGCAGAAGCGGTAAACATCGCACGGACTAATTGTTCCTTTTCAAAATTTCCAGTATCAAGCATATGAACTAAACAAGCAGGTAAAATACCGGCAGAACCTGCCGTAGGGGTCGCAACAATTCTTCCCATTGAAGCATTCACTTCATTGACTGCCATCGCATTTGCGACAACTCTTAATGTGAAGGAATCGATTAAAGAGTCATCCTTTTGGGTATATTCAAAGACACGATGACCATCTCCACCAGTCACACCTGTATGACTCATAACAGACTCCAAAGTACCTTTTCTTACTGAATTGACCATGACATCAAACTGTTCTTCCATAGCAACTAACATTTCTTCCTCAGTAATTCCTCGTAATTCCATTTCATTTTGAATCATTACTTGAGAAATGGTTAGTTTTCTTTCATTAGCTTCATCAATTAAACCTTTTAAACTTGTAAATGACATAAAATCAACCCCAATCCAGATACTTATTTTTACTTAGTGCATTATAGCACAGCCTTACTTGTAATTTAACCTTTTTCAGAAAAATATGCTAGCGTAAATCGCTAGCATTGTTATTATATCTTTGTAAACGGATTCCATTTCTTACTATTTTCGATACCTGTTTTTTTAACAGATTTAACGATGGTTTGGATAACTTTTAAACTGCCATCTTTAATAATTTGACCGAGCAATTTTGTGCTTTCAATGGTTGCAGACCGTTTGATAACTTGATTATCAGCATCTTTCAAGCTGCCCAAATAATCCATAGTAACAATTCCCACTCTTAAGGTTAGTAGGGCATTAATGGATCCTTCTAAAATCGAGTTGGCTATTAAATTAGTAATCGAAACAGAGCCTGGAATCATGGATAATAGACTGCCTCCAAGGATGGAAGAGATGAAAGGTTCCATTTGAGCTTCAATAAGATCTAAGTCTTCAATCCCTCTAGCCATTAAAATTGTGGTTGCAACATTAGTGTATATGGAAAGAACTTTTCCGAAACTCGGACGCGTATCATACACTTTGATCAAATGCCAAACCATTTTCATTAAAACAACTAGAACTGTAAGGGCATCTAAGGAACCATTTTGTGAGATAGCAGTTGTTAAGAAAACCATTTGAGCTTGTTTTTTGATTTCAATTAAGCCATGTTCTCTTAAAGAATGATGGGCCAAGTGAATTTGTTCTTCTGCGGATAAGTTTTCGTGAGCAAGCCAATCGTAATTCAGCTCTTTTAAAGTAGGGTTCTTAATTAGTTTGACTAAACTATCTTTTACATACTGATCGTATTCTTCTGGACCTGCTCCATCTGCTAAATCTATTTCTTTAGGCAACTTCATTAGTTCTCTCACAGTTAGGAATGTAAAATAAATTAACATAACAGCTAGAATAAAAATGACTGTGAGTGCTAAGAGAGGATGGATATAAGCTAAATTACGGTATAATTGCATAAATTGATTGAAAATAAAAATAATGGTTATAATTAAAAAAGTTGAGGCTACTACTTTCAGCCATTGGCGCCAATTATTCAAAAAATCACCCCTCGATTTTATAAGTTTAACATTTTAAATAGAAAGATTACTCCGACCATAGACTGACCGATTGAGCATAAAATTTAATCGGCTTGTGACCTTTTATTAAGGTGATATTTATAAGTATCCATAGCTGAATCCACGACAAAGACCGCTAAACCAATGGCAAGAGCAGTCACCAAGGCTTGATAAAAGGACTGACTAGCTGCAATCAAATTGTTTTGCATAAAGTATTCTGCAGTCTCGTAAATGGCAATTCCCGGTACATAAAGAAAGAAAGCAGGAATGTAAAAAACATTAACGACGGTTTTAAACTTACGTGACATCCACTGGCCCATAATACTTACAATAAGACTACCAATAAAAGTAGCGATAAAGGTATTGGTGTGACTTAGAACAAATAAATAAACAGCATATGAAATGATTCCCGGTATACCTGACCAATAAATGAATTTACGTGGAGCATTGACATTGATAGCTGCTGCTACAGTTGCTAGATAACTAGCAACGAGTCTTAATATTAAATGATTTAATTCCATAAGTTAATCACTCCATATGAGATAGCTAAGCCAATTCCGACACCCAAAGCAAGGCTCAATCCTTCCTTAAAAGCATCTATTAAACGAGTTATACCAGTAGAGTAATCCCCGTGAAGCAAATCACGGATTCCATTGGTAAAAGCCGTTCCGGGATAAAGTGGCATTAAAGTGGCACCAATAACAATATTTAGGTTAAAGCGGGTGGTTACATACCAATGGATAATGGGTAAAACAAAGGCTAGTGAACTTGTCATTAAGACATTGACAGCAAAACGGTTGAGACCAAAGTTATCTTCTGATAGTTTAAAAAATAGAATCATGATGGTTGGAATTAGAGCAATCACCAAATCGCCTAAACCACCTTCTAATAAGATAACATAGGACATGATCAAAAGAATTGTCCAAACAAATTGGTTATGGGTGGTATATTCCTGGTCTTGAATGCTGTTTAGTTTCAAATAGGCTTCTTGTGGACTAATACTTTTGTCTAATAATTGACCAATGATTTCATTGACTTGATGGATGATGCGCATGTGATTTTTGCGGTTTTTCACCCTTACAATAATTGTGCTTCCCACCGGGCTTTCTTCTTTAAACTGACTATTTTGTAAAGCTAAAAATAGGCCAGAAGCAGATGAAAAGACAGCGGGTTGGTCAAAGTTACTTAATGAGAGAATTTGGTTAACTGTTCGCTCAACTCGATAACCTTCAGCTTCTGATTGAATCAAGAGGGTCCCAGCAAGAGTGGCTAGTTGAAGAATTGACTGTTCTCTTTTATCCATGAGCAAGCCCCTTTAGTTTTTTGTCTATTATAGCATATTCTCGATAACAGAATAGAAGTCTGAATCAGAGAAGTTGGATAAATCGTGTTACAATAATAAATAGAGGTGATGATTTGAAAATATCAAAAATTCAGGTTCAAAAAAAGAATAAGCAACGCTATTCTATTTTTATAGATAATCAGTTTGCTTTTGGAATCGATGAGGCAATTTTAATTAAGTTTGCTATCAGAAAAGGTTTAGCAGTCGATCAAGAGTTAATTAGAAAAATTTTAGAAGCTGAATTTCATTATCGTTTTTATCAAAAAACGCTAAACTATCTGTCTTATGGTTTGAAATCTGAACAAGAAGTACGTGATTATCTTGATAAAATGATAAAAGAGTCACAAAGTGAGAAGATGGAAGAAAGGCAGGATTTTTCTAAGGAAATGGAATCTAGTAACTGCAAAACGCCACTAGCTAATCCCAGTAAACAACAAAGGAATGTTGACTATGCATCTTTTGACATTTCAGAAAGTTTGATTGATCAAATTATTGACAAACTAAAAGAACAAAACTTAATTAATGATCTTATTTATGGCCAAGCCTATGTACGCACTCAAGCCAATATCAACCGTAAAGGGCCAAGAAACATTTCTTATGAGCTGAAAATGAAAGGTTTAAATGATCTATTAATTGAAGAAGCTTTAATGGAGTATCCAGAAAATTTGCAACGAGAAAACTTAAAAATGTTAGCGGATAAGTTTATTAAAAGTAAAAAACGATTGTCTTTAGCCATGCAAAAAACAAAGTTATACCAACACCTTAACCAAAAGGGCTATGATCGAACAATCATTCAAACCTTTCTAGATAATTATAAAATGGAAGTCGATCCTGAACTTCAGGAGGATCTGCTGGATAAAGAGGGGCAAAAAATTTTTCGCAAAAGATCCAAAAAACATGAAGGCTACGAACTTAAGCAGCGTCTAATTGTCGACTTGCGCCAAAAGGGATTTGAATATCAAGACATTCAAAATTGGCTAGAGGATAATGAAAGTGTGATGAATATGAAAGGGGAGAATGAGTAGTTAAATGAGTAAATTTATAAGTAGTTATCTTGATTGGTCTCCTCAAAAAATTCAGAAGTTTCGCAAAACAGTATTAACTTGGTACGATGAAGAAGGGCGAGACTTACCATGGCGCCACAGCAAAGATCCCTATCAAATTTGGGTCAGTGAGATTATGCTGCAACAAACGCAAGTGAATACGGTTATCCCTTACTATGAGCGTTTTATAGACGAGTTACCAACTATTCAAGCTTTAGCTCAAAGTTCTGAAGAACAACTGCATCAGCTATGGCAAGGCTTAGGCTATTATTCAAGGGTAAGAAATATGCAATTTGCTGCTAAACAAATTATGAATGATTATGATGGCATCATGCCAAAAACCATGAAGGAGCTATTAAGTTTAAAAGGTATTGGACCTTATACAGCAGCAGCTATCGGCTCGATTGCCTTTGGTTTAGTTGAGCCTGCCATTGATGGCAATTTAATGCGTATTATCGCTCGCTTATTTGAAGTAGAGGAAGATATTGGTCAAGCAAAAAACCGTAAAGTTTTTAAAGCCATATTAGACCCTCTGATTGACCCCAAACGACCGGGTGACTTTAATCAAGCTTTGATGGATATTGGAGCTACCGTTATGACACCAAGCAATTACCGGCCTGAAAACCATATCTTAGAAGAATTTGATCAATCTTATCAAAATGGAACGAGTCATCTTTATCCAGTTAAACATAAGAAGACTAAGCAGATAAGACAAGAATGGCTTGCTTATAAAATTATAAATAAAGAAGGGAAAGTTTTAATGCGTCAGCATCAAACCGGAGAATTATTGTTCGGCTTATGGCACTATCCTTTAGTAGAAGTCGATTTGCTAGCTTTAAAAGATGCAAATGAAGTTAAAGAGGCATTCTTTTATACTTATCTCAAGCCAGATGAAATGGTAATGGAATCTGTTGTAGAAGAAATTCAGCAATACTTTAAAGTCAAGATAGAAAAGCTTACTCCAGCAATAAAACATGTTTTTAGCCATCGAATTTGGCAAGTTGGCATTTTAGCGGTCAATTTTGAAAGTAGTGGACAGCAATTACTTGATCAGCTTCATCTAAATGATAGTAGCTTTCGGTGGGTAGCAGAGAGTGATATAAGTCAATTGGCCTTGTCCTCACTGCAGATAAAATTATTAGATAGTAATAAAGCATCTTCTAATGATGACTTACGACTTTTTTAAATGATGCATCAAACAAATAAGTTTTAAAAAATTTAGACCCCTAGCAAAAAGAGCTAGAGGTCTTTTGATTACAAACGATATATTTTAATTATTAAAAGTCATAGGCTTCTTCTTCTTTTTGGCGTTTTAATTCCATAGCTTGGCTAAATAATAAAGTATCTTTAATTAAACCATCTAAACGGTAATGGATGTTTTGATTAATTATTTCACCTTGATGATAGTCAGCTTCTTCAATAAAGACATAAGAAGGAATAACCATAGCTTTCATATATGAAAGTATAGGCTTCAATTGATATTCGGCAATTAAGTAGTGTTTAGGACTACCTGCTGTAATCACCATTCCAACTGTCTTGTCTCTTAAAGCATTTTGTGGTAAAAGATCGAAAATATTTTTAAGTGTGGCTGGGATGGAGGCTTGGAAGATTGGACTACCAATTATGATAGCATCAGCTTCCATGATTGCTTTTGTAACATAAGCACTATCGCCAGTAAGTTCAACATAGTGATGACCATCCGCGAATTCAATATCTTTTTCAGCTAGATCAATCAACTCCACATCAAAGTCTGAATAGTTTGTTTGAATAATCTCTTTAGTGAGGTTCATAGCAATGCGAGTTTTACTACCCATCTTCGAACCAGAAAGTAAAATTAATCTCATTATTCCACTTCCTTTTCCTTGGTCAATTCTTGGACCGTCTCTCTAAATTTAGCGTGATCGGTTGGCTCAGCTTGATCGGCAGCTTTTTGACCAGTATAGCGGCGAACAGCGGGTAAAACTTTAGCCTCTAAAAGTTCTAAGTTCTTCATTAGATGTTCGAAAGGAATTCCACCAAAATCAATTTGAGCCACATAACGGCTGATACCGAAAGTTTCATATTGATAGAGAATTTTCTCAACGATTTCTTGCGGACTTCCAACGTTAAGAATATCATTAAGGTTTTCTGATTGGGCAAAAGCTCGCTTAGGAAATTCTTGACCATTTGAGAAGGTAAAGCCTTTAGAAATGAAAGTATAGGCTTCTTGTCTGGCTTTTTGTGAAGTTTCAGCTACGTATAGCATTCCAGCAGTTGCCACAGGGAAATCTTGGCTTTGATAGCCACTTTCTTCTAAGGCTTCCCGATAAGACTGAATATTAGCTAAATGAATATCGACTGGTCCAGTTAAATGTGCTAAGAAGATAGGGGCTCCTTGACGTCCGGCTTGAATAGCAGATGTGCGATGGCCACCAACTGCGCGCCAAATTGTCAGTTTACGATTTTGATAAGGTCGAGGTAGAATGGAAGCATTCTTCAAAGGTGCTCTAAATTCTCCCTCCCAATTTATAATTAAATCTTCATTAATCTGACGTAAAAGTTCAAATTTTTCTTCGAATAAGGCTTCATAATCGCGCATATTATAGCCTAATAAATCAAAAAGACCTACACGTGAAGCGCGTCCTGCAATGATCTCCATTCTTCCTTTTGAAATAAGATCCAGGGTAGCAAAATCTTCAAAGATGCGAACGGGATCTGAAGTTGAAACGATGGTTGCAGCAGAAGAAAGTTTAATTTTAGAAGTTGCTTGAGCAATAGCTGCTAAGATAACTGTATGCGCTTGGCTAGTAAAATAAGGTTGGTGACTTTCACCGACACTAAAAAGATCTAAGCCAGCCGCTTCTGCTTCAATACCATAACGAATAATTTCATTGACTCTTTGTTCTTGTGAAATACGGTCGCCAGTAATTGGATGAGGTACATGATCACCTAAAGTATATATACCAATTTCTAGTGGTTTTTTGGGGGAAGTGCTTGAATTCATAATAAGCTTCCTTTCTTTTTTTTATTGAACAAATTATAGCATAAATCTCGAATTTTAGGAAATAATTTATTTTAAGGAGAGAATAAGCTTTCTCTTATAAAATGAAATTTGCTCCCATAAAGACAAGCGAGTATGATATAATATTCAAGGAAAAGTTGATAGCCGAATGGCTAATTATTTACACAATAGAAAGTAGGTTCAGTGATGAAGCAGCCCAGAGAAGGTGAATTCATTACTGTTAAAAGTTATAAACACGATGGTTCTTTGCATCGAACATGGCGCGATACGATGGTTTTAAAGACCAGTGAGCAGTCTATTATTGGGTGCAATGATCATACTTTAGTGATCGAATCAGATGGTCGTCGATGGGTGACACGAGAAGCAGCAATTGTATATTACCATCAACATTTTTGGTTTAATATTGTAGCGATGATTCGTAAAAGAGGTGTCACTTATTATTGTAATCTTGCCTCTCCATATGTTATGGACAAGGAAGCGTTAAAATATATTGATTATGATCTTGATATTAAAATGTTTCCAGATGGTGAGAAGCGATTGTTGGATTTAGATGAGTATGAAGTACATAGTCGACGTTATAATTATCCAGTCGAAATTGATCGCATTTTGAAATATAACATTCAAGAGCTGGTCCGTTGGATTGAGGAAAAAAAAGGTCCTTTTAATCCGGCCTTTATCGATATTTGGTATGAACGTTATTGTCAATTGTCACATCGCAAACGTTATAAATAGTTAATAGTAGAATTCACTGAGAGAGATTTTGTGTAAAACGCAATAGAAGCGATAGTAAATCGTTATTCTATTGCTTTTTTTTAAAATAAAGGATGAGAGAGTGAAGGTATGTATACAAAAGAGAGGATTAAAGAATTAGATCAAATGGCATATTTAGGTGCATTAGGAGCTATCTATTCACCTGATAAAACAGTATTTAAAGTATGGGCACCAACTGCTCGCTCCATCCAATTAATTGTTTTTGAAGGTTATTATGGTCAAGTTAAAGATGAACACCTCATGGTTAAGCAAGGCCCTGTATTCCAAATAGAATTAGCAGGGGACCATCATCAAACAACCTACCGCTTTCGTATTGATTTCAAAGACGGGAGCCAAAAGGAAACAATCGATCCATACGCTCGAGCATGTACAGTTAATGGTAGGAGATCAGTCGTAGTTGATTTGAAAAAAACCAATCCAGCAGGCTGGTCGAAAAGGATGCCGTCTTTTCCTCGAGACGAAGCTATGGTTATTTATGAAGTGAATGTACGCGACTTAACGATTCAAGGCGAATCTGGCATTACTGATAGAGGAAAGTATCTAGGATTGACTCAAACCGACACACGAAATCCTGAAGGGGATTCCACAGGGTTAGACTATCTAAGTGAGTTGGGAGTGACCCATTTAGAATTTTTACCTCTTTTCGATTTTGACTCTATCGATGAAACCTTTGAGCAACCAAATGAATATAATTGGGGTTACGATCCTTATAACTACAATATTCCAGAAGGCTCTTACGCAACAGATCCTTATGATCCTATTGTTAGAATTAAAGAATTAAAACAAATGATTCATGCTATTCATCAAAAAGGGATGCGTGTCATTATGGATGTTGTTTATAATCATGTCTACCAAGTTGAAAACCATCCTCTCCACTTAACAGTCCCGCACTATTATTTTCGCTATGACCAATCTGGACAGTTAACTAATGGCAGTGGCGTGGGAAATGATACAGCATCTGAACGTGTGATGATGCAAAAGTTCATCGTAGACTCTGTTCAATACTGGGCAAGTGAATTTCATATCGATGGATTTCGCTTTGATTTAATGGGTTTGCATGATATTGAGAGTTTAAAAGCTGTTCGAGAAGCTCTTGATGCAATTGACCCTAGTATAATTATTTTAGGTGAGGGTTGGGATATGGCTAGTCCCATTCCACCAGATCAAAAAGCTAATTTAAATAATGCTTATAAAATGCCTAGAATAGCTCAATTTAATGATGGGATCCGAGAGGCTATAAAAGGGAATGATTTTAATCCTGAGGCAAGGGGGTTTATTAATGGTGCTTGGTACATGGAAGAACCACTAGTTAATAATTTTCTAGCTCGCTATGATTCTGAAAAATTTAATAATCCCATGCAAGTGATTCAATATTGTGAAGCACACGATAATTATACACTCTATGATCGGTTAATGATGGCTGACCCTTATCATCTACCGGAAATTATTATAAAAAAACAGCAATTAGGATTGGCTTTAGTCTTGCTAGCCCAAGGGATTCCCTTTATTCATGCTGGTCAAGAATTTTTAAGAAGCAAGCAAGGAGTCAGAGATTCTTATAACCGACCAGATGCTATTAATCAAATCGATTGGTCTCTAATGACTCAACATTGTAAAACGGTGGAATTCGTAAAGGGTTTAATTCAATTAAGAAAAGAAGAGCCTCTTCTACGCCAAACTAGCTATGAGAGCTTACGCTGTTCGACAGAAGTAATTCAAGCTTCAGACCAAATCATGGCGGTTCGTTATGCCGGTAAAAGCTATGATCTCTTGTTAATGTTTAATGGTGGTGAAGAATATGCGCACTTTAATGTTCCTTTAGGCAATTATACGATGTTAGTTTACGATGATGTTGTTGATCTTGAAGAAAATGAATATCTTAATCAAATTAAATCGATTAATTTGCTTCCATATTCAACGACGGTTATTAAACGTTTAAAAAAGAGAACAAAATAAATATAATTCAAAAGAGCGTGAAGATCCTTTTAATCCTTACGCTTTTTTGTGTGAAGTTTTTGACATTTAGTCGTGCTTAGTGTAAGTTTAATAGGCTTTCAGAAAATATAAAAGGAGACTAAAATTGGATAGCGCCAGACCTATTGAAATAGGTGACGAGGATGAGTTTATCGAATTTTCGGCGGATGACTCAAGGCTGTGCAGTCTTTAAGAATAGTTAAAACAAGATCGCGAGAACTTGGACAGAGTCTATTCTATGCACCGAAAGCATAAAATATTGAAAGAAATGAGGCGTATTTTATGTGCGGAATTGTTGGATTTATTGGTGAAGGAAATGTACAAAGAATTATACTTGATGGATTGGCAAAATTAGAATACCGTGGTTATGATTCGGCCGGACTTTATCTTTTAGATCAAGAAGGTAGGGGTCATCTTTTTAAAGAGAAAGGTAGAATTGCCGACCTTGAAAGGGCAGTAAATCAAGAATTTAACTCTAGTATTGGTATTGGTCACACACGGTGGGCAACCCACGGTCCTGCTAATAGAGAAAATGCTCACCCCCATCAATCTAATTCTGATCGCTTTACTTTAGTTCATAATGGTGTGATTGAAAACTATTTAGACTTAAAGAAAACTTACTTAAGTGAAGTATCATTAAAGTCACAAACAGACACAGAAGTAATTGTTGCTTTAATTGCTTACTTCTCACAAGAAGGAATATCTACCAAAGAAGCATTAAAAAAGGTGCTTCAATTGATAGAAGGCTCTTATGCTATTGGATTAATTGATAAAGAAGACCCCACAACTCTTTATGCTGCTAAGAAAAAATCACCATTATTAGTGGGCATGGGAAACGACTTCAATGTAATTGCATCGGATGCAATGGCAACGATTGATTTGACCAGTGAATATATTGAAATTCACGACGGTGAATTATTGATGATTCAATCGGATGGCATTTTAATTGAGGACTTATCGGGTCAAGTCATTGACCGTTCTTCTTATATTGCAGACTTAGATGCTAGTGATCTTGATAAAGGAACTTATCCGCACTATATGCTTAAAGAAATGGATGAGCAAGCTGCTGTAGTTCGTAAAAATATTCTTTATTATCAGAATCAAGATAGTGAATTTACTATTGAAGCTGACCTTTTATCTGAAATTAAGCAAGCGGATCGTCTTTATATTTTAGCTTGTGGGACTTCTTATCATGCAGGTTTAGTAGGTAAAGTGATGATTGAAGACTTGGCGAAAACACCAGTGGAAGTTCATCTTTCATCAGAGTTTTCTTATCACTTGCCGCTATTAAGTCAAAGACCTTTCTTTATATTTATTTCTCAATCAGGCGAAACAGCTGATAGTCGACAAGCTTTAGTGAAAGTCAATGAATTAAACTATCCATCTTTAACTATAACTAATGTCAAGGGATCTACTCTTTCGAGAGAATCGGATTATACACTTTTATTGAATGCAGGACCGGAAATTGCTGTGGCTTCTACAAAGGCTTATACAGCTCAATTAACAGTCTTAGCGATTTTAGCAGATGTTCTTGCAAGCCAAAAGGATTTCTCAATGAAACATGAGTTATCATTAGTTTCTCAAGCCATTGAAAGGGTCCTTACTCAAAAAGATGCTTTAAATTCTTGGGTAAAAAATGGACTTGCAGATAAAGTGCATGCTTTCTATTTAGGGCGTCATATGGATTATTTAGTAGCCATGGAAGCAGCTCTTAAACTAAAAGAAATCTCATACATTCACACCGAAGCTTTTGCTTCAGGAGAATTAAAACATGGAACAATTGCTTTAATAGAAGAGGGAACGCCTGTTACTGCATTAATAACTGACCCAGTAACAGCTTCCATTACGCGGTCTAGTTTAGAAGAAGTGAAAGCGCGCGGAGCCAAAACGTTTGTAATAGCAAGTGAACCATACGCAAGTGAAGGAGACTTTGTTCTTCCATCTGTGCATCCGCTCTTAACTCCAATTGTGAGTGTGGTTGCTTGCCAAATGATTGCCTATTTAGCAACTGTTGAACGGGGGCTTGATGTAGATAAACCACGTAATTTAGCTAAATCGGTAACGGTGGAGTAATTTATAAAAAAAGATGAGAAATGACTGAGGTTTTATCCACAGAAATTTAATTAAAAAGTCATCTGAAGGTTCTGTTTTTTAAATCGAATAAACGCTATAATAGATAATGAAATATAAAATTAGGAGCGAATAAATGAAACCGTCAATTTCAAAACTTCAGCTACAGGTGAAACCATGGGCACTTGCCTATTCCATCTTTATGGTTACTTTAGGCTGTCTCGTCTATGCTGCTGGGGTAAACAGTTTTGTAATCCCCAATCATTTTGGTAATGGTGGAGTGGCAGGTATCGCGATTATCTTAAAATATATCAAGGATATTCCTACTGGGACCACAAACCTCATTATAAATTCTTTTATTCTATTGATTGGTTATCGATTTCTTGAAAAACGTACGTTAATTTTTACAATTTATGCCATGATTGTAACCTCCTGGGCTTTAAACACTGTCTTTCCACCTGTTTTTATTTCAGAAAACCGGCTAATTTCGGCAATGGCAGGCGGAGTTGTAATGGGTATTGGTTTAGGATTAATTCTTAAAGGACATGGTTCTTCGGCCGGAACAGATATTATCGCCATGATTTTAAAGAAATACCTTGGGATTAATTTTGCCACAGCTACCTTTTTATTAAACATGTCAATTGTCTTAGCTTCTGGGTTTGTTATAGGTGCTGAAAACACTATTGTTACTATCTTTATGAAATTTTTAACCTCAGCTGCCTTAGAATTTGTTACGGATGGCTTTAGTCGTCGGAAGGCAATGTTAATTATTACTAAAGAACCAGAACAAGTTTGTCAGATGATTACCGAAGAAATTGCAAGAGGGATCACTGTTTTCAGAGCTTATGGTTATTACACCCATAAGGAAAAAGAAGTGTTATATATTGTTGTATCTAAACAGCAAGTGGTGAAAATAGAGCGACATATTGCTTCAATTGATCCAAATGCTTTTGTTACAGTTAGTGATGTTCAAGAAGTTATTGGACAAGGATTTACTTTTTATAATCCTAATAATAAAAATCGCCGTTTTTACGATGAATAATAAAAGAACTCGTCTTCAAAATTGGAAGGCGATTTTTTGGACGAGATAAAAATTAGAGTCAATTTTATAATACTGTGAGCTAATTATGCTATGTATTCTTTTATGAATGACGGAGGGAAAATGATGATTAAAGTATATGGTTTAAAGCAATGTTCAACTTGTCGCAAGATTATGAAGTATTTGCAGGAAAATGGTTTGGAATTGACTGAGATAGAAGATATTCGCGACAATCCCCCCTCTCTTTCGGAATTAAAAGTGGCTTATCAATCGACAGATGGCAATATTCGCAAAATGCTAAATACTTCTGGACAGGTCTACCGAGATATGAAATTAAAAGACCGTTTAGATAGTATGTCTTCTGAAGAAGTTTTAAAGCTAATGAGTAAAAACGGTATGCTAATTAAAAGACCATTTTTAATTGAAAAAGAAAAGGCAAGTAGTGGTTCTAATTTAAAAATAATTAACCGAGTGTGGGAAATTAACAAAGCTTAAAACATAAAAAGAGGTTATCAACTATATAGTGATAGCCTCTTTTTTAAAAGAATGATGTTAACCAATGTAAAATATAAGTTGTTCCAAAACCATAACAAGCTAAGGAAACAGGTTTGCCAAATAGCAAGGATAAAATGAAGTACTTGCGAGTCATAGTAGTGATTCCAGCTCCATAACAGAGAATATCAGCTGGCGAGAAGGGAAAAAACATTAAAAAAGTAAAAAGCCAATTTCCCATGTTTTTTCTTTCGTAAAGTCTGATCATTTTACCATAAGACTTATCACCGAGTATGGCTCGGACAGTAGGTTTTCCATATCTTCTACCAATCCAAAAGTTGACCCAAGATCCGAGATAGATGGGTAACAAATTGAGGACGAAACCCCAAAAGGGACCAAAGGCTAAGATTCCAATGGGAATAGTAATCGCTCCCGGCATAACTGGAATAATGGTTTGAGCTATCTGAATGATAATAAAAATCAAGGGCGCCCAAAAGCCAAAACCTTTAATCATTACTAGCATTTTTCTCTCGTCGGTAAAAACACCTGCTTGAATTCCCCACATAACTAATATGAAAGTAATTATGAGTCCCAAAATATTGAGGAAATGCATCCATTTTCGGGTTAAAATTTGTCTTTTTTCATCCATCGGGTCACACTCCTCAAAAACATTTTAACATATGTTGATGATATGACAATCATAGATGAAAATTAACCAAAATCAGACAGACTTAAGTCTTAATTAATTGATTGATCGGACTGAAAAGGTTCAACCGATAATTGATAGTTACGAATATAATTGATAAAGTTTTTAACGGATTCAGGAAGGTGTGTATTTTTACGATAAACCAAGTAAAAGTTTCGTATAGAATTCACTCCTTCAATATCGAAGGTTAAAACTTCTTTATGTTTCACATCAGGCTGAACAGCTAGCTCTGATAGAATGGAAATCCCAACCCCCAACTTAATAAATTGTTTTATCGTTTCATTATTATTTACTTCAAAAACTTTATTCAGTTTGAGTGGATCGATATCCAACTCTCTCAGTATCAATGCTGATTCTTTAAGTGTTCCTGAACCTTCCTCGCGAGTAATGAAAGGTTTTTCTAAGATCTTCTTAATTGGATAAGCTGTTTCTTTATATTGTATGAATTCTTGATTATAAGGGGTAACAATGACTAATTTATCCGAAAAGAGCTTCTCAAAAGTCAAGTTACTATTCATCGATTGAGAGCCAACAATACCAATATTTAAAGACCCTAGGGCAATATCATTAATAATATCAATGGTATCACTTTGGTGAAGGGAGACCCGCATCTCTTTATTATCTTTGGCAAATTCCGAAAGAGCTAACGGAAGAAGATAAGAAGCAGCAATGGATGAGGCACCGATTGTGATTTCATGGTTGTTTCTTTGAGAAAAGGTGGTTTCAATGTTACGTGACATTTTTAATAAGGATTGTGCGTACTTATAAAATTCCTGTCCTTGGGTAGTTAATTCATGGCTTTTAGTTGTGCGTGAAATTAATTCGATGCCTAATTCATTTTCCAATTGTTTAATGTGCAAAGAGACAGTTGGTTGAGAGAGGTAGAGTTGGTTAGCAGCTTCTGAAAAACTACCCCATTCTACTATTGTTATAAAGGTTTGGATTTGTTTTAATTCCACAAAAGTCACTACTTTCTGATATCGATTTAATATTTATTTTTGATTTTAAGGTGAGAGAGGTATTTATTAGAAAAAATAATAAATAATTGTCGAATCGTTTAAAATTACTCAAATAGATCTTTTTGAATGTCTTTAAGACATTCAACGGCGACCATGAGGTCTTCTTTTTTCGTATAATGCGATAGTGAGAATCGCACAACTCCTTGTTCCTTGGTTCCTAATGCTTCATGCATTAAAGGAGCACAGTGACCACCACCTCGTGTTATAATTTCAGCTCGGTCAATCAGTTCTTCAACTACGATGGCCGAGTCAAAATCGCCTAGATTAATTGAAAGAATTCCACAGCGGTCTACAGTAGGATTAAAATGACCGTAAAATTTTATTTGGGGAATGGATTGAAGTTCCTTATAAAAGATGTTTAAGAGATTCCTTTCATAATCTCTTACTTTATTCACTCCATAATCAATTAAATAATTTACACCTGCTGCAAGACCAGCAATTCCATGACTATTTAAAGTTCCGGCTTCTAAGCGTGAGGGGTAATCAAGAGGTTGATGATGACTAAAGGTATCAATGCCTGTTCCACCTGATTTTAGTGGATGAATCTCTACATCTGGGTGAACATATATACCACCAGTTCCTTGCGGACCTAAAAGACTTTTATGTCCTGTAAAACAAAGAACATCTATGTCCAAAGCTTCTACGTCGATAGGTATACAGCCAATTGTCTGTGAGGCATCTACAATACCTAAAAGATTGTGTTGGTGTAGAATTTGAGTGATTTCCTTGATCGGATTAATGTCACCAGTAACATTGGAAGCATGAGTGATGACCATTCCTTTAGTGTTGCTTTGAATGGTATTATTTACTGTTGCCGGATCAATAATTCCTTTCGAATTGATGCCTAAAATAGTCAGTTCAAGACCATTTTCTTCTAGTTCATAGAGAGGTCTTAGAACGGAATTATGTTCCATGACAGTCGTAATAACATGGTCACCTTTCTTAAATAATCCTTTAATAACTGTATTTAAACTATCTGTAGCGTTATGAGTGAAAATTATTTGCCGAGGGTCTTTGCCGTTAATCAATTGATTCAAAGATTGACGGGCTTGAAAAATGCTTCGAGAAGCTTGCATGGCTGAATCCGAAGAACCTCTGCCAGCATTGCCAGAATGCTGAATGGCGTCAATGACCGCGTCAATGACTACTTGAGGTTTATTTAGGGAAGTGGCTGCATTATCTAAATAAATCATAAGATCTTCTCCTCTTTAAAATTTATATTATCATTCCCATTATATCTTAATAGATAAGGGCCTTCATGGTTAATTTGAATTGATATCGCTTTCATCAGTTATTCTGATAAATGCTCAAGGCTGTTCTAACAAAGCTTGTCGGTGCATATTTGAAGTGATATGATTAGCCAGTAAAAAAATATATATAAGGAGGTGTCTTATGAAAAAAATGTTTTCATGGTTGATGTTGACTGTATTATTTGTTGGGCTTATGCAACCATTTGCTAGAATTAATGCTGAAGATGAAGTTGAAGAAAACACTACCGAAGCTTCAAGTGAGGAGCAATACCCTGTCGATCCGGCCAAACAAGTTTATGTTGATGCAGAATGGATTAAAAATGTCTTAGATGGTAATTCAGACATTGAAAAATATGTATTGGCGGAAGTCACTTGGGGCGAAGCCGATGCAAGTCCAGATTATTTGAGAAAACACTTGCCTGGAGCGATTCATATTAATACGGATTCGGTTGAAGAGGGTCCTGTATGGAATTTGCGATCTGCCGAAGAAATTGAAGAATCTTTATTAAAATATGGGATTGATAAAGATACGACGTTGATTTTATATGGACCTGATACAGGTGTAGACCGTGTAGCTTATGCTGCATTGTACACAGGAGTTGAATCCGTTAAAATTCTAGATGGCGGCTTAGCTATTTGGGAAGCAGCAGGTTACGAAATAGAAGAAGGTGAAGTGGTCCCTGCAGCTGTTAAAGAATTTGGAGTCGAAGTGCCTGCTCATTCTGAATATCTTATATCTTTAGATGATACTGTGGATGCTTTAGCTAATAATGACAACTTTCGCTTAGTCTCTCTACGTTCTGAAAATGAATGGTTAGGTATAGAATCAGGATACTCTTATATTCCTAAAGCGGGAGAACCTAAAGGAGCAGTTTGGGGACGTCCATTATTGAGGGGCTCTGGAGAAGCTAATAGTTCAGGAATGGAAGATTTTAAAAATGAAGACGGTACAAATAAAAGCTTCGATGAGATTTTGGCTTTTTGGCAAGAAGAAGGTTTTGATGTTGAAAATGATTTAACCTTTTATTGTGGAACTGGTTGGAGATCTAGCCTTCCATTCTTGTTGATGTATGAGCGGGGTTTAGATGTTACCATGTTTGATGGTGGATGGAATGAATGGCAAATGAATGATGATTTGGAAGTTCAAATTGGTGATCCTCAATCAGATTCGGTAAAATATAAAACAGTTGGAGATTTAGAAGAAGGAAAAGAAACCAATTAGAAAGCATCTTCAAAAATACAAGGAAGCGTGCTCGCCATTGACGACGAGCATGCTTTTTATTAAGGAGAATATTAATGAAAAAAATTCTAAAATTATTAAGTTTAGCTGTTATAACCAGTTTAATAGTCAATACTACATATGTTTTTGCCAATGAGGGAGGCCCATTAAACAACTTATCTTTTGAAGAAATAGTAGAGCAAGCAAAAGGAAGTGAAGTTAATTTTTATGGATGGGGCGGCGATGAAAAGCTTAACCAGTGGTTAGATGAAGTATATGGACCAAGACTTAAAGAAAAATATGATATTACGTTAAACCGTATTCCGATGGATATCGATCAAATTTTGAGTCAATTAGTGAGTGAGAAGCAAGCTCAAACTAGCGAAAGTGAAATGGATATGATTTGGATCAATGGCGAGAATTTTAAATCTGCTCGAGAAAATGAACTCTTATATGGTCCATTCACAGAAATTTTACCAAATTATCAAGAATTTCTAGATATAGAAGATATAGAAAACAATCAGGATTTTGGCTATCCAATTGAAGGTTTTGAAGCTCCTTACTCAAAATCTCAGCTTGTTTTAATTAAAGATTCAGAAGTAACTAAAGAAACTCCTACAGATGCTGAATCCTTGTTAGCATACGTAAAAGAAAATCCTGGAAGCTTTACTTATCCGGCATTGCCAGATTTTACCGGTTCCGCTTTTGTTCGGAATATTATCTATGAATTTGTTGATTATCAAGAATTTCAAAAGATGGAAACAGATAAAGAAGAGCTGAAAGTTCTCATTCAACCGGCTTTGGATTACTTAAATGAATTGGCTCCTTATTTATGGAGTGAGGGGAAAACTTATCCAAGCGATGGTCCTGCCTTAAACAATTTATTTATGGATGGAGAAGTTGCTTTTCATATCAACTATAACGCTTATGAAATTGCTCGATCAATTGAACAGGGAATGTATCCATCGACTGCCCAATCATTTGTTTTTGAAAAGGGCACAATAGGTAATACTAACTTTATAGCAATTGGTAAAAATGCATCACACAAAGCAGCCGCTATGGTAGCAATAAATGAAATGCTATCGCCAGAAATGCAATTATCAAAATACGAACACCTCGGTCTAATTCCAGTAATCGATAATGATAAATTAAATGATCAATTAAAAGCAGACTTTGAGGAAGTAGAAATTGGCGAGGGGATAATACCACAAGAACAACTTTTATCTAAGCGACTGCCAGAAATGCCCGCACAATTAGTGCCTTTGATCGAAGAAATTTGGCTAGATGAAGTGGCAGGAAAATAAAATGGAGCTTACGAAGAAGAAGCGTTTTTATGCAGTTCTCTTATTTATGCCTCAGTTCATTTTAAGTTTGTTTTTACTGTTAGGTGTAATGATTGGAATAGTGCAGTCTTTTGGATACATTCCTTCTTTAAATTTAAATGAGTTCAGTCTGACTTACTATCAAGATTTATTAAATGATAAACAATTTAAGCAATCAGTGTTTTTTTCATTGAAAATTGCTTTTTATTCAGCTTTTCTTTCAACGATTATGGGTCTAGCTTGGGCTTACTTTTGGCTTGTTCAAGAAAAATTAAGTAGATGGCAACAGACGCTAGTAAAAATTCCTATAATTGTTCCTCATTTAGTGGTCGCACTGTTTACTTTACAACTGTTTGGACGAACCGGAATATTTGCACGAATTTTATTTGCAATGGGAATTTCAAATGCCCAAGCTTGGTTTGATGCATTAATGTTTCAACCAAATGGTTGGGGCATTATTTTTTCTTTTATGTGGAAAGAAATTCCTTTTGTTTTATTTTATTGTTATCCTATAATAAGTTCAATCAATAATAAACTTGGCGAAGCTGCACAGACGCTTGGAGCCAGTCGCTTACAAAGTTTTATTAAGATTGTGCTACCCTTATCAAAAAACACAATCTTAGCTGCCTTTTTCATTATATTTATGTACGCTTTTGGTTCCTACGAGCTAGCAGCTTTATTAGGACCAACTTTACCTAAGGCATTACCAATTGCAGCTTATCAAGCATATATGCATCCTGATTTAAGCCAACGTCCTTTGGCAATGGCATATAATGGAATTTTAATACTCATTAGTTTGATGGCCGTTGTAGTAATTTATCTGATAGCATTTTATCCACAACTAAAGAAACAACTATTCAGTGAAGAAAAGGTGGGTCGAGATGTATCGTAAGACTATTCATTTCTTAATATTTATAGTTATTTTTTTGCCAATTAGTATTTTATTAATCTGGGCATTTACTGCTCGCTGGCCATGGCCTCATTTGATCCCGCACAATTTGTCCCTAAGAGGGTTTGAAAATCTGGTACGGCAACCTAATCAATTACTAACACTTATACTATCTTCAGTATTTATTTCGTCATGTGTAGCCATGCTGTCATCTTTGATTGCCTTAATGACTGCTAGAGCGACGGTAATGGCTAAAGGCTTCTTTAAGAATTTTATTCAGTTGACTATCGCCCTACCTTTTCTAATTCCTGTGATTGTTTTTGCTACAGGTATTCATCAAAAAATGTTTGAATGGGGCTGGGCTAATAAGCTTTGGGGCGTGATATTAGCCCATTTGATTTATTCCTTACCCTATGCTTCATACTTAGTGATTGATGCCTACCATGCGGTTGGCCTTCATTTAGAAGAGCAAGCATGGGTATTAGGAGCAAATAAGTTGAAAGCATTCTGGAAAATAACTTTTCCACTGCTGCTCCCTGTTCTTGCGACCAGTTTGGCTACGTCATTCATTGTTTCTTTTAGTCAGTATTTCCTGACTTTAATGATAGGTGGGGGGAAGATTCAAACCCTATCAGTAATTATTTTTCCTTATTTACAAAGAAACGATCGTACAATTGCTAGCATATACGCTTTGTTCTTTTTAATTATTAGCTTTTTAGTTATGGGACTACTCTCTTGGCTTTCCAATTTATATCAAAGTAAATATGAAAAATTCGACTATTATTAGGAGGTGAACCGTGTCTTTAATCATTAGAAATATATCAGTGAGTTTGGGTCATAACAAAGTCTTAAAAGATCTTAATCTTGAAGTTAAAAAAGGAGAGTATTTAGCTTTACTTGGGCCTTCTGGATCTGGAAAAACTACTTTTTTGAAAACACTAGCTGGACTAATTGAAAATGCTGAGGGAGATATTTTACTTAATCAAACTTCTATTATGAAAGAACCAAGTCATTCCCGTCCAGTTTCGGTGGTTTTTCAAGATTTAAGACTTTTTCCGCATTATAACGTTAAAGAAAATATTGCTTTTCCTATGAGGTTAAAGAAAATGAAAGCTAAAGAGATCGATGAGCGGGTAGCATCTTTATTGAATGATGTGCATTTACCTGGTTTACAAGCTTCTTCCATCCATAAACTATCAGGTGGTCAACAACAAAGGGTAGCACTCGCAAGAGCCTTAGCCAATGAACCTCAGGTTCTTTTGTTGGATGAGCCTTTTTCCGGACTCGATGAGCCTCTTAGAAGGGAGATGGGCCAGTTAGTACATAACTTACATGTTAAAAAAGGGCTGGTAACCATCTTAGTGACACATGATAAGCGAGAAGCGGTACAATTTGCTGATCGTATCGCTTTTCTGCATGAGGGTAATTTAGTGCAAGTGGATTATCCTAAAAATGTCTTTGATCATCCTAAAAATGAATATGTGGGTAGTTTCTTTGGAGTGTTGAACCGTTTAAAAGTTATTGAAGAAAGTAGAAAAGACTGGTTAGAGATGGATTTTAATGTTAAATTAAAAGACTATATTGGCAAAGAAATTTTTGTCAGACCAATTCGTGTGGAAGTTAAGACAGAACGTTTATTTTCCTCTTCCAGTCTCATTTTCCCTGCTAAACTAACCCATTTTTTTGAATACCCAGAGTATGTAGATTTAAAATTTCAATTAATCAATTCAAGTGAACAATGGAGTGTCAATGTCTTGCACCAGTCATTAAAAGATTATAAAGTAGGCGAAAAATATTGGCTTTATGTTAATCATGCAGATATTATTAGTTTTGAATGATAGATTTAAATAGAAAAAGCCCAATTATAAGTTGGGCTTTTTGCTTACAATCGTTTATGAAGCTTTTTCAATAATTGGAATTTTTTTATTTTCTTTTGTACCATCTAGAGAATTCTTGACATTAGTATAGCCCTTTTCGGTTAAGAAGTTAGCTATTTGAGCGGATTTATTACCAGAATAACAGAAAGTAATAATTTCAACTTCTTTGTCTTCAGGTAATTGTTCTAAAACAGTTTCTGGCTTATCAACTGAAGCATGAATGGCTCCTTCTACACTTGCTTTTTCAAAGTCTTTAAGATCACGTGCATCAATGAAAATGGTTTTGCCTGCTTCGGCTGCTTCAATGAAGGTATCTGGCAAGATAGATTCATAAGTTACTAAAGTATATTCAAAGTCTTTAACCCCTACAGCATCTTTAACATCTTCAAAGCCATTATCGATTAAAAGATTAGCAGCTTCTGCAGACTTATTACCTGTGTTGCAATAAACAATAATTGGCATCTTTTGGTAGTCTTCTAATCGTTCTAATTGTTCTTCTAATTGATCTAAAGGGATATTAATGGCATGTGAAAGATGTCCTTCTGCATAGTCTTCTTCAGGTCGGACATCAATTACCAAATATTTTTCCTTTTTCTTTTTATCTAGTTGGATTTTTTCAAGTTCTTCGCCTGTCATTATCTCAGCTTGGGCGTAAACGTTCGAAAGACCCAAAGCAAAAACTGCTACAAAAGTGACAATAAGTTTTAAAGATTTTAAAAGTGTTTTTTGCATTATACCCACTCCTTTATTTTGATGTCTTTATTTTATTAAAATGGTCATCTAATCACAAATAGACTTATTAAATAAATACGGGCTATTTATTAGTAATATCAATAAAACATTCATTCAAAAAAAGTAGCTGTATGTTATAATGAGCAAGGTTATAAGAGGAGGTCCAAAATGTTAAGTAAAATATATTGGGCGATTGAAATATTAATAGTCACAGGTGGTTTTTTTGTGAATGAATATGCTAGTAAGCGGATAGGACTCTATCGCCATGTGTATTATCGAGAATTTCAATTTAATCAGTTTTGGTTTGCTGAAAACTATCATTGGATTTGGTATGTTGTAGCTATTTTCATTATTTTAATTGCTATTATTGCTCTATTTAAAACTAAAAGCTGGATTCAATTTTGTTATCAATTTTCTTGGAAAACACATTGGGCGATACTGTTGATCGTTTCTCTGTCTGAACTAATTATTATGAGCTTTTTTACAGATAAAAGTCTTTTAATTATGTATCCGTATTTCCTAGTAGGATTACCACTTTTAGGAGTTGGAAATTTGATAGGTTGTTTATTAATTTTTTTATTCCATCCTCAGACTAAAGAATGCGAAATTAAGATAGGAGCCATATAATGTCGACTGCAATTATTTATTTTGTCAAATTACCTTTAATTGGATATAACAAAACTAGATTACAAGGGTTTTTACCTAAGGAAGATATTCACCATCTATCGATTCACCTTTTACAACAAACTTACAAAGAAATTTGTAAGGTGGATGCAGACATCTTTCTTTTTGTAGCACCTGCTGATCAAAAATTAGCCATTCAAAAATACTTAGCTATTGATAGTGATAAGATATTCGGCCAGCTTGAAACAGCTCATTTAGGAGAACGAATGTCGCGAGCCATGCAGCAAATTTTTAACCGTGGCTATGATAAAGTTCTTTTATTAGGCTGTGATCTAGTTGACATCAAGCAATCTTTGGTTGAGCAAATGATTGACATGCTAGACACTGAAGATGTTGTTTTAGCTCCTACCTTAGATGGAGGTTATGGCATTATAGCCAGCCGTTTGTTCTCTAAGTCTCTTTTTGATTTAGAGAATTATTCACACGATGAAGTATGCCAAAGGACGATCAATAAAGTTTCTGCAGCAAAACTTTCCTATGCGTTGACAGAAACCATTCGTGACCTAGACACGCGGGAAGATGTGGTGCGTTATCTATCAGGAGATCCAGATGCAGTTTATTTTAATCAGGGGGAATATAATGCCAACTTTCTAATTGATAAGGGCAGAAAGATTTTTAGGATTGCTTTAGGTTCGCAAATGAATTTAGACAATCAAATTGAATATGAATACTTAGCACTGAAGGGTTTGGCTTCTTCAGGGGTTGTGCCGAAGGTATATCAATGCCAGCCTCATACTAAGTTGTTAGGTAAGGGTTATTTAATTGAAGAATACCTCCCCGGTCATCCCTTAGACTATCAAAAGGACTTATCCAAAGCTGCTAATATTTTGGCTAGAATCCATAGTGTAGATAGCCAGACCATTCCTCATCTTATTAAGGCTAATAATCCCTTCCAACTGATGTATCAGGAATTTGTTGACATGTATAGTCATTATCAAAAATGGAAGGGCAGAGATCTTGAGGTTATTGATCTAATCGATGCATTGATGGCAGGTCTGAAAAAATATTCGTTCAATAATAAATTAAGCAATCCTTGCGTTATTAATACAGAACTTAATTCACACAATTTTTTGATTAATTCTAAAGGTGATTCCTATTTAATTGACTGGGAGAAGCCTTTGGTTGGTGAGAGGGAACAAGATATCGCTCATTTTCTAGCTCCCACAACCACATTATGGAAAACAGACCACTTACTTTCATATGAGCAAATCTCCGCTTTCATTAAAGAGTATGATAAGTCCTCCCAGGTGAAAATTAATAAAGATAAGCTTAAACAATATCTTCATTTTACTTGTTTAAGAGGAGTCACTTGGTGTTCGATGGCTTATGTTCAATATTTAGAAGCACAAAAAGTTAAGTCAAATGACCACTCTTTTGAAACCATCTCCCGCTTTATTAGCCCTGTTTTCTTACAAGAAATTAAAGCTTATATTGAAAAGTTGGAGGATATTACCTTATGAATTATTTGATCAGTGTGATTATTCCAGTTTATAACGAAAGAAAAATTTTACCTCAAACTTTAAAGCATCTACAGCATTTAAAGGACGAAGAAATTGAAATTCTGTTTGTAGATGGTGGTAGTGAAGATGGAACTCAAGAATTTATTAGCGAAAATCAATATAAAGTCCTGAATGGTCCAAAGGGTCGTGGTAGTCAATTAGCTGTAGGGGCTAAAAAGGCCAAAGGAGACTATCTTTTATTCTTACATGCAGATAGCTACTTTAAACGTTCTCCAAAAAAGGTCATCCTGAGTAGTCTGCTGAAAGGAAAGATTGGAGCTTTTCCATTAGACTTTCAAACAGATAATTTATGGCTAAGAGCGATTGCTTATGGATCAAATTGGCGACTTAAACATCGACAGATAGCTTTCGGTGATCAAGGGATTTTTATGACAAAAGATTACTATTGGGAACTAGGAGGTTTTCATGCTTTATCTTTAATGGAAGACTATGATTTATTTTTACGAAACAAGGCTAAGGGTGAAGAATTAGTTGTAGCAGATCAGTTCATTTATACCTCGGACCGTCGTTTTAAAGAAAAAGGTGTCTTTAGAACACTTCTTAAGATGCAATATTGCCAGTATCTATTTCGTAAGGGTTACTCAATGAAAGCAATCACTCAAGTCTATTATTCGTAGAAGGGGATTCGAATGAAAAAGAGAAGTATTAAAGAAAATATCATTGCAGCCATAGCCAAAAGAATGGTGGTTACCATCGATGAAGCCCCCTCTAATGTTGAATTAACTAAACCTCTTTCAGAGTGTAGGGTAGCATTTATCACAACAGCAGGAACCCATTTGAAAAGCGATGCCCCTTTTAATATTAAGGGAGATCATACTTTCCGAATGATTCCTGGGGATAGTCGGGTGGAAAATATTATGATTACTCATGATCATTATGATCATGGACCGGCAGATGAAGATTTAAACTGTGTCTTTCCCATACAGATGCTTCAAGAGATGGCAACAAAGGGCAAAATCGGCTCTGTTGCACCGCGCCATTATGGCCTAATGGGTTATATACCAAAAGTAAATTTACTAATTGATGAAACAGCACCTGCGATTGCCCGTCAGTTAGTTGAAGATCAAGTAGATTTGGTACTCCTTTCTCCTGGCTGATATATTTGCCATCAGTCCGTTGGGCTAATCCAAAGAGAAGTAGAAAAGCAAGGGATCCGTACCGCTTCAATTATGCACTTACCTAAAGTGGCAGCCAAATCGAGACCACCTAGAATGTTTACCATTGATTTTCCTTTAGGTTTAACTTTTGGAGAGGCGAATGATTCTATTAAGCATTGGCAAGTTATGGATCAATTCTTAGATTTTGCTGTATCAGGTGGGGCAGAGGAGATAAGACCTTTTAAAAAAGCTTAATTATTCAATCACATAATGCGAATAGCGGCTTACTTTCAAATAATTAATTTATTTATACTAGCGTGATTACTTTTAGTTGAATGACTCCAATGGCATGATAATCTTTGTGAGAAAGGAGCTTAAAAATATGGACTATCTATTATTATTTATCGAGGGATTAATGACTTTTGTCTCTCCTTGCTTACTGCCAATGCTTCCACTTTATATTGCATTCTTTGCAGGCAGTGAAGGGGAGAGCTCTACTAAACAAACCCTCATTAAAGCAATTTTATTTATGTTAGGATTTTCTACGATATTTATCTTATTAAGTCTTTTTGTGTCCACTGTAGGATCCTTTTTTATGATGCACCGACAAGTCGTTAACTTTATCGCAGGAAGCATTATGATTATTATGGGTGTCGATTATCTTAATGGTCAAAAGCTAATGACTAAGTTAAGGCCTCATTCGCGAGGTTCCTATGTGGCCAATCCTTATTTATTTGGTCTAGTCTTTGCCATTTCTTGGTCGCCATGTGTTGGAACATTTTTGGCTTCTGCATTAACTTATATAGCCAGTGTCGCTACTAGCTGGACTTCATTTTTGCTTATAATTAGCTATTGTTTAGGTTTAGGTATTCCTTTCATTCTGTCTGCATTATTGGTAGATGAAAGTAAAAAAGTCCTTACATTTATCAAGGAACATTATCACTTAGTCAATCTATCTTCAGGCTGGTTTTTAATCCTTTTCGGTTTATTAACAATATCAGGCATCTTAGAAACGCTTTTACTACAACTAGTCTAGGAGGAATACAATGAAAAAGTTATTAACGTATGGTTTGCTTTTAATCGTTATTATAGGTCTGGGGGGCTTTATTTATAACAAAGTTCAAGATCAAAGTTTATCTATCGATAAAAAAGAAACAATTCAGGAAACTGTCAATGAGATCGATTTAACATTTAACAAAACAAGCGAAGAGGTTATTGAAGGAAAAGAAGTATCTCTTCAAACTTCAAGGGAAGAAAGTAGTCAGCTTAATAGCACAAATGAAGAAAAACAAGATCGATATGGTCATCTTAATGTAGATAGTGTAAGGATTAAAGATCAAGTAGATAAATCAATGACTTTATCTGAAAATTTTGGTCGACCTATGGTTGTTAATGTTTGGGCAACTTGGTGTCCACCATGCAAAAAAGAAATGCCTTATTTTCAAACGGCTTGGGAAGATTACCAAGAAGATATTGATTTTTATATGATCAATGCCACTAATTCGCAACCTGGCGAAACTAAAGAAGCAGTGAACGAATATTTAGAAGACCTTAATTTGACTCTTCCTGTATTCTATGATGTTAACTTTTCAACCATGATGTCCCTACAAGCTACCTTTTTGCCCGCTACTATTTTTATAAATGAAGAAGGAGAGGTAGTATACCATCATATTGGCCTAATCAATGAAAAGCAATTACTAGAGCAAATCGAGGAATTGTTATAAAAATGTAAAATTTTGATGGTGGTGGAGTTTAATATTTAGGAGGTTCTTATGAAAAAAAATAAATTGGCAGTGATTGTTGTACTTGTATTATCACTTTTATCTTATCTCTTTATTCCCTCGGTGCAGTCATTTATTAACGAGTCTATTTCAGCCATGAAAGCAGTTAATTTAGAAGAGACAATTGCTTATATTCGTTCTTACGGAAATGTTGCTGCTGGTGTTTCCTTTTTCTTGATGATTTTGCAATCGATTCTTTCACCCATTCCTGCTTTCTTAATCACTCTATCTAATGCTGCCATTTTTGGATGGTTTTGGGGAGCGGTATTGTCTTGGACATCTTCAATGGCTGGAGCGACCTTATGCTTTTACATTGCTAAAATTTTGGGACGCGACGCAGTTGCCAAGATTACCAGTAAAACAGCCTTGAAATCTTTAGATGTGTTTTTTGAAAAATATGGAAAGTACACCATTGTAGTTTGCCGTTTATTACCATTTGTTAGTTTTGACCTAGTCTCTTATGCAGCTGGTTTAACTTCTATGAAATTCTGGCCATTCTTTTTAGCAACCGGAATCGGTCAATTACCGGCTACTCTTGTTTATTCTTATATTGGACAAAACTTCGGTGGTGGCGGTAAACAATTATTTATTGGATTAATGTCACTATTTGCTGTAACAATTGTCATTTATATTGTTAAATCGATTTATAATGAACGCCATGCAAAAAAAGCAGCTAAGTAAATGGTTTAAGGTTTGCTTAGTGATTGCTTTAGTAGCTTTAACTATCTGGCTGACCTTAAATTTTTCAACCGAGCGTGTACGAGAAATAATCTTACAATCAGGGTCTTCTGCAAAATGGATTTATGTATTACTTTGGGTTTTCTTACCGATGGGGTTTTTCCCTGTTCCTTTCCTAGCTTTTGCTGGAGGTATGGGATTTGGATTATGGTTAGGCTCCATCTTGACTTTTATAGGTGCGGCTTTGAATCTAACTTTCATGTTTTTAATTTCGCGCTATTTATTTAGGCAACCGGCACAAAAATTTTTATTTAAAAGATATCCTAGTTCCAAAGGGATATTGACCACCGATAACCAACATTTAAAGTTAGTTCTTGCATTGGCTCGAATTATGCCTGTAATTCCCTATAATGTTGAAAACTATGCTTTTGGCTTAACGGATATCTCATTCTGGGACTATCTTTGGATTTCTCTCATATGCATTTTGCCGGGGACATTTATTTTTGTAAATGTTGGCGATAAGGCTTTAGAACCTAGTGATGCCTCTTTTTCACTATCAATAATATTAGTGGCTTTACTAGTATTCGGCACAGCCTTTTTAGGGAAATTTATTAAGAAGAAAAATCCAGAAGTAGCCCAAAAGCTTGAAGTAGATGAGGAGGAATAAGGGATAATGAAAGTTTTAATTGATTTTGATAATACTTTTTTCACACCCAATCGCGACATTGATGATGGTTTGGCGCTGATGTATTTATTAGGGAGTCCAGAAGTCGCTATAGTGGGTATCACTTCGACATTTGGGAATTCGACCATTGAGCAAGTAGACCAATCGACCCGTCAATTAATAAGCAAACTTGGCCTTCATTCAATTCCTTATGCAAAAGGTGCAAGTGAAACAGCTGATTATTTAACACCAGCAAGCCAGCTATTGGTAGATTTGGCTAATAAATATAAAGATGAGTTAATCATTATTGCAGTCGGTTCAATGACCAACTTGCAAGGGGCCTATCTAAGAGACAGTAATTTCTTCAAAAAAGTTAAACAACTTGTCTTAATGGGTGGGATTACTCAGCCGTTGATCTTTGACAAGCAAGAAATGCGAGAAATGAACTTTTCCATTGATCCGCAGGCTGCTTTTACCGTTTTAACTAAGGGAAGAAATGTTTCTATTTTAACAGCTAATCACTGTTTAGATCTTTTATTTACTCGATCAGAATATGAAGAAGCTTTTTCTAACCAACAATCGGCCATTGCTCATTTAATTCAAAACTATGCAGAACCTTGGTTTGTCGATAATGAAGATGAGTATGGTATTAAAGGCTTTTATAATTGGGATTCATTAGCAGCGGTCTATTTAGTAAATCCTGAATTATTTGAGGATCAATGGACTTCTTTTAATGTTTCTGTTAATAGTCTCTCAATGGGTTCTTTAATAGCGGAAGATTTTGATTTCAGTCCTTACTCAAGCTCTAGACCTTTAAAAAAAGCTTTAATTAATACCCCTGTTGTTAAAAAGGCAGATCAAATACGAAAGAATTTATTTCAGCGCTGGCTAAATGTTAAATTGGAAGATTAAATAGCAAAGGAGGTTTTTGGATGTTCAAATGGCATAATTTACTAATAGCAATTTGCTCAGGGTTTATTTTTGCTCTTCTAGCAAGCGCTTTAATGTCATATTGGGTATGGTTAGAAATGCGAGTGCATACTTGGGTTTTGTGTTGGATAGTTTTTGTTCTATTTATCATGGTAAGTTTTTTGTTCAAGATAAAACCAATAACTTACTTCCTAGGACTTATTAGTGTCGTTACTTTAATGCTTGTTAAATCACCTAATATTTTTTATTATAATGTTCGCGATATGTTTTTTTTAGATATGAAGATAGGTCAAATTAAAATGATTACTTTAATTTTGATGATAGTCATGACTCTTTTAATGATTTACTTTTGGTTGAAAGATCGAAAGCTAAAAAGTCAGCAAGTTTAATTTTGAAAGGATGAATAATATGAACAAAATGATTAAAAAATTAATGACACTTGTCTTTGCCTTCGTTACCGTTTTATCTTTATCTGTCCCAACACTTGCAAAGGAAGATGCTCCTGCAAATTTACCGACAGAGGAAAACCCGATGGTGGTCGATAAGGAAGCAGGCACCATTTCGATATATGCTTACGTAAATGGAAAATACTTAGAAACATCTACCCGTCATGCCGTGGTCTTCGATGATGGTAATTTTGGTGGAAAATCGGTATTCGGAACAACTGCTAATCAAAATAAATTCTATGAAGCTTTAATAGAAATCGGGGCAGAACCAGGCGATAATATGACGGCTGAAAATGCGGAAGAAACGCATGTTGCAGGGGATTTAATGGATATTAAAGTAACTTGGGAAGGTGCTGAAAAAGAATACAACCTAAGTGAAACAATTATTGATTCTAATGGCAATGACTTTGAATTCCGCTTTGGTGGAAATAAAGGGCGTGCCCATGATAAACATACAGGTTGTATCACTTGTTTAGATTCATGCCCAGTCGGACTTATTTCAAATGCTACTTATACCTACGGGGCCGTTGAAAAAAGAGGGGAAGTAGCGTTTTCAGGAAATGGTGAGATTTTACCAGAAGAAGGGACTCCGGTAATCATTACTTATTCAATCCACAAAGAGGATAGTAAAGATAAGAAAGTTGAATCAAACGAAAAAGCTGAAGCAGAATAATAATTCATTGGAGGGGGCTGTATCATAAGTCTCAAACCGAAAAACCACTATAAACGTTGTTTAAACAA
>NZ_JBNUPL010000003.1:0-123031 GCF_050409445.1 Facklamia sp. P13055 | reverse complement strand
TTTCAATTCAGAAGCCTATTTTTAGACATAAAAGTACCCCCAAAAGTTAGTTTTTAACTCGAACTTTTGGGGGTCACTTCAAATTTAGAGGTTTTTTGAAGCTAATTTTATAGAGTAGATTGTTGGTGTATTAAAGCTGAACTTCATTTATAATAATAGTAAGACTTTTTAAAAAGGAGAAGGATTTATGGATAGAGGATTTAAACTAGTCAATAAGCTTTTTATTTTCACTATATTATTAGCTTTATTATATACTCCTATTTCTGCTAAAGCGAATCAAATAACCACAGAGTCATTAACAGAAACTAAAACATCAATAGAAAACAAAGTGGATCAAGAATTACTTAAGAAACTTTCAGAATCATTAATTGATTTGAAAGAGGTTGAAGAATTTGAGGTCAAGATGAAGTGGACCAACCTGGATAAAAATCAAGCGATGGGGCAAGCGACCTACCAAGTAGATGTTACAAAAGGAGACCTGAAGGGCGATTTAAAGTTTCAAATGGAAGATGATTATCCCGAGACAGCAGATTTTGGCTTTATATCATATGGAAGACACCGTTTGTTCTATGTAAAAGAATTTGCTTTTTTAGATAGCCTAGCTTATTTTAAACAAGCTTTTTTTAATTACCAGTTTGATAAACAAATGGCTAAGTACACTAATCTTTATACAGAATTTTCAAATGAAACAATCGGGACGGTTAATCTTAATGAAAAGCCTGCGACTTCTTTGCTGCTCATTCCTAATCAGGATAAGTTAATGAGAGTAGATAAGGGACAATTAAGTTTCAAGAAGGATCAATATCATTTAAATATTGAAAGAATCGATATTCCAAGTCTTTTCTTTGATAAGCACCCCTTCTTATCCATCTCTTATCGTTTAGATCATTTAATTCAACCTTCTACTTCATCTATCATGAGCGAGTATCAAGATTGGGAAAATCAATTCAACCATCAAATTAAAATTAATGAGCAAGCGAATGATTTTTTATTCGGAACAAAAATTGAATCCGAATTTTCTAACCATTTACAAGTTAAGGAAACGGAACACCGAACACCACAGTTCAATAAAACACTAAATTTGATGAGCCAAGGTTTAACTGATAAATTAACGAGTTTCACCATGGACTTTGATCCAGATAAACAAATTTTAGATGTTACCTTGGAGGGTATTGTAGAAAATGTAGCTTTTAACTTTTTTAGCAAAGATACAGCTGAACTTACTACTAAAAGAGTTCGATTAGAATATTCTTTTAAACCTAAAAAAGTAGTTATTCCCCAAAGAACAAGTCTTAAAACAATCAGTCCGGCAGCTGCTGACTATTTAATGGAAGAATTACTATCAAAAGAGAAAAAGTAATGCTTTAAGAAATGGGCTTGTTTTCTAGAGACTTCTACTATAAATGATCTTAAGAATGAAAGAGGTAATAGAATGAAGTGTTTTTATTTAAAAGATTTTGCGAGTCAAAGAATTCAAGCAGGAGAAAAATTAATAAGGTTAGAAGACTTTGAAGATCCTGATGATATTAAAGATGCACCTGAGGGGATGATTATCTTTATTACTGATCGCAGTCATAACTTTAAAGGGCAAGCTTTCGTTGGTCGGCAAAACAAAGGCTTTGCTTGGGTTTTTAGCTTAAATTTGGAAGATTTGTGGTCCAAAGAACTCTTTTCAATTTACTTTCAAGAAGCTGTTGAACGTAGACAATCTCTATTGGACGACCCTACAACAACGGGTTTTCGTTTATTCAATGGTGAAGGAGATGGATTAGGAGGAATATCAATCGACTGGTATGACCATTTCATTCAAATCAACTGGTATTCTAAAGGTGCTTATGAGTATCGTGATTGGTGGCTTGAAATTCTTTTAGAATCTCCACTTGAAGTTGCAGGTATATACGAAACCAAGCGTTTTCCAATAGGTGATAGTGAAAAAGCAATGGGACATGTTACCGGAAAAGAAGCCCAACAGCCTCTAATTATTAAAGAACAGAATCGAAAGTATGCTATTTATTTAGGTCAGGATTGGATGACAGGCCTTTTTTTTGATCAAAGAGAGGTACGACAGTATATTCAAGAGCAAGCAAAAGGCTTGTCTGTGTTAAATCTTTTTTCATACACGGGTGCATTTTCAGTTGCAGCTAGCCTAGGTGGTGCCAGTAATACTATCAGTGTAGATGTAGCTAACCGTTCATTAGAGTTAACTAAAGAAAATTTCTTAATTAATCAATTGGACGCTGACAATTTATCTAACGAGATTAGAATTATGGATGTGTTTGATTATATTGACTATGTCAAACGCTCTTCAAAAGATTTTGATATGGTGGTATGTGATCCTCCTAGTTTTGCCCGAACCAAACGTTATGTTTTTTCAGCCTTAACTGATTATATAAAAATGGCTAAAGATTTGTTTAAAATAACGAAAGCAGGAGGTTTGTGTGTCTTATCCACAAACCATTCAGCTTACTCAAAAGATAAATTTATTGAGGATATGAATGAAGCTGGGCGTTTAAGTGGCAAGAAGGTTCAATTGATTCAAAGTTTTAGACTTCCCGAAGACTACCCTTCTTCCGTTGATCCTACGAGTCAGTATCTTACAGTTCTGGTATATTATTGTTCTGAATAAGAAAGGCAGGGAGTAAGAATGTCTTATATTGCATTAAAAGAAGTTGTTAAAGAATATAAAACTGGCGAAGTCGTTACACGAGCAAATGATGGAGTCAGTTTTACAATTGATGAGGGAGAGTTTGTGGTTATTTTAGGTCCTTCCGGAGCTGGTAAATCAACTACACTAAATATCTTAGGTGGAATGGATCAAGCGACCTCCGGACAGGTAGTTATAGATGGAGAAGACATTGCTAAATACAAGGCTAAGCAGTTAACGCGTTTTAGGCGAAATAACGTTGGTTTTGTCTTTCAAAATTATAATTTAGTTCCTAACCTAACAGCTAAAGAAAATGTGGAATTAATGATCCACATTGCTAAAAGTAATATGCAAGCAGAAACCGTACTTAAAGAAGCAGGGTTAGGACATCGATTAGATAGTTTTCCTGCTCAGCTATCTGGTGGAGAGCAACAGAGAGTTTCTATTGCGCGGGCCTTAGCAGGTAGACCCAAAATTCTTCTTTGTGATGAGCCTACAGGTGCTTTAGATTATGAAACCGGCAAACAAATTTTGAGATTATTACAAGATACATGTCGAGAAACACGTACAACTGTTGTGGTAATCACTCATAATACGGTGATTTCGAAAATGGCAGACCGTGTGATTAAAATTCGTAATGGACAAGTAGAAGAAATCGTTAAAAATCCGCATCCTACTAATGTATTAGATTTACATTGGTAGAAAGGAGGTAACATGAATTCGCTCATAAAGGATATCTTTCGTGAGATATTAAAAAGTTTCCCACGATTCTTATCGATATTAGCTATTATTAGTCTAGGAGTTGCTTTTTTTATTGGAATCAAAGCAACAGGACCAGCTATGGTAGAAACCGCGCGTGACTATTATGAAACTTATGATTTGCCCGACGGTCGTATATTATCTACTCAAGGTATTAATGATAATGACATTAAAGAAATTAAAAATTTAAAAGATGGAGCAGAACTTCGGTTACGTCCCATTAAATCAGTTATTGGTATGGTTGAGCCAAGTACTCAACCTATCAAAGTTTTTGGTATCAATGAACAAGATAAAAAAAATTATCAATTGGTTGAAGGGAGATTTCCACAGAAAGCTTCTGAAATCACATTGGATAGTAAGTATCTTGATTTAATTAATACTGATCCAAACGAGTCTGTCAAAGTTGGAGATAAGGTAAAAATCACTCTGAACCAACGAGCAAGTGAAGACGCTATAGATAGTGATAATTCAGATTCAATCTTTTCAATAAAAGATAGTGAATTGATAACAAATGAGTTTGAAGTTGTTGGATTTGTTCAAACACCACTTTATTATGAACGCATTAATCGAGGCCTCGACCATTCTGTTTTTGGGTTAATTCAAGAAGATCAAATACAAGCCAGTTACTATAGTGAAGTTTTCTATTGGATACGTAATAATAGAAAGAGAGCTTATGAACCAGCTTATCAATCAAGGCTCGATCAACTAAAAATTAAATTAGAAGATTTGTTAGCTAATCGTCCAAAACAGCGTTTGGAAGCCAGTAAAAAGGATATTCAAGCTAAATATGATGAGGTTAGTTCAGATTTAGAAGAAGCTAATAATGACTTTGAGGCGGCAAATAAAAAAATCTCCGAAGTCGAAAAGACACTGATAGATTCTGAACAAGACCTTCAAGAAGCTAAGATAGAATTTAGTCAAATTGAAGAAAACTTATTGCGGCAGTCTCTAGAAGGCAATATAGATTCTAATAATCCTCAAGCTTTAGGAAAGCCTGAAGAACAAGCAGAGTTGTTGGAAGGTCAAGAACAAAGCTTAATGGCTAGTAATGAGTTGTTTTTCGGAGAAAATCAACTGAGTCGCTCAAAAAAAGCTGTAGCAGATAGTATTGCTGAGAATAATCTAGAATTAAGAGAAGGACAATTAGCACTTGAGGAACTTAAAGAATTAGAAGCAGATTTAAAAGAACCGACTTATCATGTGTTGACACGTCAAGACGATGCAGCTTATAAATCTCTGAAAGAAAATGCGGAAAAATTGAATGTTATTTCTAATTTGTTTCCAGTTTTCTTTTTTGCTATTGCCGTTTTAGTTGTTTTCACAACTGTTAAGCGCATGTCAAGTGAACAAAGAAACTATATGGGAACCATGCAACAAATGGGATACCATCGCTGGCAAGTAATCTTAAAATTTGTGGTGTATGCTGGGTTAGCAGGAGTGATTGGAATAGTCTTAGGAATATCTTTGGGCTATCGTATCTTTCCACCAATTATTCTACAAGCATATAATTCCATGTTTTATTTGGCTAACCCATTGATTCCTCGCTCTTTATATTGGAATATGATTGTCGGTGCTATTGCTTTAGCTTGTACACTGATACCAGCAATATATACACCTTATGTATTGTTAAAGCAAGCTCCTGCACAACTTTTAAGACCTGAACCCCCTAAACAAGGTAAACAAATTTTACTTGAAAATTGGACTGAGTTTTGGAAACGCTTATCTTTTAATCGTAAAATGACTTTGAGAAACCTTTTCAGATATAAAGGAAGAAATCTCATGACTTTCATTGGTGTAGCAGGCTGTTCAATGTTAATTCTCACTGGTTTTGGAATTAGTGATACTATTTCAGGTTTGCTTTCTAATCAATTTGAGCAATTACAACGCTATGATGCTACCCTGGTCTTGAATGAAGATTTAGGCCAATATCAAACTCAAAAACTGCAAGATGAATTAGCAGATTACGAAGGCATTGAAGCGTATTATCCAATCCGTTCAGAATCCTTAGAATTAGAAAATGATGTTGAAAAAGAAAATGTCAATTTAATAGTTCCGCTAGGTGATGTTCAATCATTTAAAGACTTTGTATTTGTAAGACCAGGTGGAGATGATAAAGTGGCTGAACCAGTTGATTTAGATGAAGCAGGACCTCTTTATACAGAACGATTAGCTGAGTTATTCAACTTAAAACCCAACTCTAAAGCTATCTTTAAAATGGACGATGAAAATTATACGATTCCTTTAAAGGGAGCAGCAGAAAACTATGTCAATCATTATCTCTATATGGGAGAAAATGACTACAATCAGGTGTTTGAAAAGCCCGCTCAAATTAATGCTTTTTTACTGAAATATGAAGCTAATGCCAAAGTGACTCGTATAGAAGACCAGTTACAAGATAATGAGGATGTTCAAGCTATCGTTAATATAACTAATATAGAAGAAGTAGTTAGCAAGACGATGGATAGTTTATACGTCATTACAATTGTTTTAATCGTTTCAGCGGCAGCCTTAGCTTTTGTGGTCTTGTATAACTTGACCAATATTAATATAGAAGAGAGAAATCGTGAACTGGCCACTATCAAAGTTTTAGGTTTTTATGCAAGAGAAGTGAGTTTGTATGTCTATGAGGAAATCTTTATAATCACAGTATTAGGTTCTTTTTTTGGCCTGATAGCTGGACGTGTGCTTACACATATTATTATGAAACAGATGCAAATGAATTCAATGCTCTTTTATCCTAGGGCAACCCTAGCATCCTTTTTAATATCCTTTATTCTTACATTTATTTTCTCAAGTTCTGTTATGCTGATCATGCACCAAAAAATAAAACGTATTAATATGGTAGAAGCTCTCAAGGGACTTGATTAATCAGTCCCGTATTGTTAAGCCCTTTAAGAATATGCTACAATGGTTTAAGTTAAGAACCAATTATAGAGCGACTATCTAAGAGGAGGCAATCAAATGAAGTGTCCAAATTGTGGACGGAATGTCCGTAGTAAGACCCAATGTGCGTACTGCGGTTATAGATTTAATCAAGCAGATAAAAAAGAACAGAGTTTATTGAAAAAGAGAAAACCTAATGATGAAATATCAGTTGAAAAAGATATCCGTGGTCTAAATGAAGTAGCTGATAATGAAAAACATTCTCAAGCTATCAAAGACAATAGACAGCACGTTCCTGTTAGGCGATCTCTTGAAAAAGAATTAGCAGAAGCAGAAAAAGAAGCTAAATTAGCTTATGAACGTTCACTTCAATCAAATTCAAAAGGCAATGAATCGGAAGAGGATTCAGAAGAAGCTTTTAAGAAAAGGGCAGACGAAATTTTATCTTATCCGTACACTGGCTCATTATTTTCTGATGAATCCACCGATAATGCTGAAGATTATATTGTCCCTAGAACTAAAAAGACTAGTTTTGGTAAAACGCTTTGGACTATTGTCAAATGGTTAATTTTATTGGCAGCCTTTTTTTTAATGTTTGTTTACGGACCTCAATTGGTAGGCATGGTTAAGAGTTATTTGGACCCAATAATAAATCAAAATAGTGAACAACCTGTCCAAGAAACTGAGACTTCTCAACTTCCAAAGGATACTGAAAAAACAATGAATGTTACTTCAGATAATTCTTCTTCTGAAGTAAAATCAGAAGAAGAAAATCAAACAACCACTGTAGAAGATACTGTTTTTGAAATAGAAAAATCAAAGGTAGATGTGGATGCTTATCCGATGATTACAGTTAATCTCGATTTTGCCAACTCTCTTTCTGATGTAGATCAAGAAACATTTAACTTTAAAGTGAAATATAATGAGACTGAAGCAGAATTGAAGGATGAGTTTTCTCTTTTTAAAGAAGGCAAGAAACTTAGATTATCCTTTAATGATCCCGCTTTATCAGTGATTGGTGAAGATACAAGTCAACAAGAGCTTTTAATAAGTGCAGAGAATTTTTCAGAACGCATCGCTTATGAAGTACCAAATAAGCAAGATCAAGCAGAAAGAATTGATCAGTTTAATCAAATAGTTACCAATTACTTTTCTAATCAGGAAACAGTAGCTTTACAAATTCAACAGCTAGGAGATAAAGCACCCTTTGTTTATGAAAACCAAACAATGGAGGCTGATCGTCTAATCGCTTGGTTTATTTTACAACGTACCTATGAATTGCTAGCAGAAGAAACAATTACTCTTGACCAAGAAATCCCTGTTAAAACACAATTAATTGCTTCTGGGGATACAGGACAAGTGGCAAGTCAAGCTAGAGATTCCTATACAGTCCAAGAGTTGATTGATTTAACTATTCAATCAGGAGATGCCTCTGCCATGAATCATCTCGTTCAGCTTGCTGAGGGTGTCAACCGCTTTAACTACTGGTTAAAAGAGTCTGGATATTTTGCTACTCGTATGAACGCTCCATTAGCTATTGAAGAAGATAGTTACATAACGGGTGCAGTCACTGATGTAACGGACTTAGCTAATTTACTTGTCAAATTAGCTAAAAACGAATTGATTGATGGAGAATATGACGACTTGCTGAAAGAATCAGTCAATCTCTCACCATTCACAGATAAATTTCCCAATTATAATGCTAATGTGACTCAACGTTACGAATTATTAACTACCGAAGAAAACCCACAACTTCAACATATTGCCGGGATTGCTCAAGCAGCAGGAGAAGACTATATTTATGTAGTTCTTACAAAAAAATTCACTGAACCTTATGAAATGAATGGTAAGATAAGCCAAACAATTAATGATATACTCATACAATATTTAGCGAACCAAGAAGGTGCTGAGATCTTAGAAAATGAAACTACTCTTGAGGTGACGCAAGAACCAGTTCAGACTACTCAAGCAGTAGTAACCCCACCTGTTACATCGGTTGAAACAGGTGTAGAGCCGACAGATAATTTATATAATGGCAAGCAAACAGAAAACTATTACTGGTTTGGCGATGAATACCGTAGAGGCACCTGGTATCAAGATGAAAATGGTGCTTGGTATTATTATTAAAGGGTTTATTCAAATGATTAGTTTTGAGATAGAAAGACTGCAATTTAAGAAGTCTTTCTATTTTTAAGAGCTTTTCCACTTCTCACATCACTTTTTAGGTGTATAATAGAGAAAAAGGGAGGAATTTCAATGAGTCCTACACTGATACAAATCGTTATTCATGCTATTAAAGAGAAATTTCAAACTGAAAAAGCTTTTTATGCGGAAAAGTTAGGCATTAGTCCTCAATCTTGGGACCGATGGAAAAAAGGAGAACAAGGTTTAAAATTTGAAAATATCCAAATAATATCGACTTTATTTACTGACTATGAATGGATGCTTGTTCAAAAAGTTGTGCGAAATGCTGAAATAATTCCAGAGGTTTCAGCTAATCCTGTTGGAGAATACCTCTATCTTAAATATCAAATCGCCAAGACTTGGGTTAACCATGGTATGGTACGCTTAGAATGGCATCAGAGTGAAAGCTCAGAAAACCAACAGAACACAATGATCTTGCAATTAATTGCAGATTATCAATTTTGGGGATACAACGATATAATAGAAATTCGTCTACCTGGAGTTTTGAGACAACAATTAGAAACTGATGAGGTAAAACTCTTACAATGGTTTGATGACCAAAGTGATAAAGTAAGAGACACTGTCGAAGAATAAAAACAGAGTGGTGAAGCTATTTGGTGCAAAGAAAACGCAAAAAAGCTCATAGACCCAGAAAAAAAACTTTGAAAAATAATAAGAAACTTAAACAATTCAAAAAATGGCAGGAAGCTTTCTTTAAACGATTAGGATGTTTAAGCTTCTTTATGATTATCTTTATTAGTTTACTTTTTGTGTTGTTATTTCGTTGGATGTCACAACCGGCTCCTAATTTTTATCAAAATGAGCTTTATCAATCAGATCACTTGCTCAAAGAACAATTTATTGCAGATTTGGTCCCAACTGCCCAAGCTTTACAAAGAGAGTTTGGTGTCTATGCTTCTGTGTCTTTAGCTCAAGCTGTTTTAGAATCGGACTTTGGTAGAAGTCAATTAGCTAGCCAGCATAATAATCTATATGGTGTAAAAACAAGTGCTGACGATCCTAATTCTGCACTCTATCCAACAATGGAGTTTTTTGATGGCGAGTGGGTTGAGATTAAGGATTATTTTAAGGTGTATCCTTCTAGACAAGCATCAATGCGTGAGCACGCTCTTTTAATGATTAATGGAACTTCTTGGGATCCTAATCAATATCAAGCTGTATTACAAGCCAAGGATTTCCAATCACAAGCTCAGGCATTACAAGATTCGGGTTATGCAACCGATCCAAATTACGGAGAAAAATTAATAAATATGATTGAAGAGTGGCAATTGGATCAATATGATCAACCATAAAAAGAATAATATGATGGGAGGGATAAAATGGTTCGAAGACATCAACCAGGAAGTATGATTGGTATTATTGGAGACTCACTTACAACCGCTTTACTGGCCCAAGAGGCCGGAAGATTGGGGTATCGTGTAGCAAGCATGGTGAGTCATGATGAAAACCCGGTCAAACAATTTTCTTATTGGCAAATAGTCGATGCTAACTATCAAGACGAGAGTTTAATCGAATTTGCAAGCTTAGTGGATATGATATATATTGAACCAGGTATTTTATCAAACCGACATTATAAATTATTGGAAGAATATACTGACTTGGCTTTATCAGAAGATTTAGTTGCAATTACAACAGACCGTTTAATTGAAAAAGTTTATTTAGACTCTACTAAAAGTTTAGTAGCTCCTTTTTCAATGGTGACTTCCATTGAAGATATTAAAGAAGCGATAGAATATATAGGTTATCCTTGTGTTCTTAAGTCAGGACAACGACATTTGAATCAAGCCAAGGACCACATTCTTCTATTCAATGAGGATGATTTACCTTTAGCAGAGAAGAAAGTTGAGCAAGCAACATGTATACTTGAGGCTTGGATTCCAGTTGAGAAGAGAGTTTCTTTGACTGTTGTCAGAAATGAGCGAGGAGAATTATTGATTTATCCTCCCTTTGAATTAGTAGATAAAGGGTTAATTATTGGTACACAAGTAAGGTATCCTGCGCGTATTGTTGATGAGGTTTCTAATGAAATCAACCGATTAGGCCGATTAATTGCTGAGTCACTTACATTGATTGGGGCTTTGACATTAGAGTTCTTTATTACATCTTCTGGTGTTATTTACATCAATCAAGCTTCGATTGGCTTATCGCAAGCGGCAACTTTTACAATCGGCTCGATGTCCATATCGCAATTCGAAGCGTGTATGCGAGCACTGTCAGGCTTGCCTTTGCCTACTTTAAAAGTAAAATCAGCAGCAGCTATAGCGATTCCTTTAGAATATTTAAATATAGAAAATGTCATGACACAATATATGTCTCGCACAGATTGGGGTTTTGCTTTAGTAAATTTTCCTGGACAATTACACAATCATTTGGAAGGACAGGTAATCATAACGGGAGATAGTTTAATATCGTGTGATCGGCAAATTGAAATGACCGGATTATATAAAATTCAATAGAATTAAGAAGCTGAAGGGATAGCCTTGGCTTCTTTTTATTTTATGAGGAGTTGAGAGAAGGCTATAAAGGACATAGGAGATTGTTCTTATTTTTGATATAATATCAAATATTGGAAGCGTTGGTGAAATGGAGTGATAATATGAATTTATTAGAAAGTATAGGTCGATTAAATAATAAGCAAAAGGAGGCTGTATTGACTACCCAGGGACCGCTGTTAATAGCCGCTGGGGCAGGTTCAGGAAAAACACGGGTTCTTACTCACCGAATCGCTTATCTTGTTGAAGAAGAAAGAGTAAATCCTTGGAATATATTGGCTATTACTTTTACAAATAAAGCCGCAAATGAAATGAAAGAGCGGATTAAAAACTTAGTTGGCCCAGATGCAGACTCTATATGGGTCTCAACATTTCATGCAATGTGTGTGAGGATACTTAGAAGAGAGGGCGAAAAAATCGGTTATCAACGAAATTTCTCAATCGTAGACCCATCTGAACAACTAACTTTGATGCGTCAAGTGTTAAAAGAATTAAATTTAGATAGCAAACAATTTAAAGATAAGAATCTTCTATGGCAAATTGAACAAGCAAAAAATGAAGGTAAAAGCCCAGCACATTATTTACAAACTGCCGGTAATTTTGTTGAAGAAATTTATGCAAAAGTCTATCAACTTTATCAGACAAAATTAAAACAAGCCAACGCCATGGATTTTAATGATTTGATTCTTAATACTGTTAAATTATTAGAAGAATATGATGATGTCCGTCACTTTTATCAGCATAAGTTTCAATATATTCATGTTGATGAGTACCAAGATACCAATAATACTCAGTATCAACTCATTCGATTATTAACAGGAATTCTTAATAACATTTGTGTAGTAGGAGATGCTGATCAATCTATTTATGGCTGGCGCGGCGCAAATATGGAAAACATTTTAAACTTTGAATCTGACTTTCCTCAAGCTAAAACGATTCTATTAGAACAAAACTACCGTTCCAGTCAAAATATTTTAGCTGCAGCTAATAGTGTGATTAAAAATAATCGAAATCGTAAAGTTAAGAAATTATGGTCTAATAAGGACAAAGGAAGCAAGATTAAGTTTTATCATTCAGACAACGATTCAGAGGAGGCGCTTTTTGTTATTCAAGAAATTATTGAGCTTAAAGATCGTTTTAATTTAAAAAATGATGATTTTGCTATTCTTTATCGAACTCAAGCTCAGTCACGCTCTTTAGAGGACCAGCTGTTAAAAGCCAATTTACCTTATAAAATTATTGGGGGCTTGAAGTTTTATGCTCGTAAAGAAATCCAAGACACCTTGGCTTATTTAAGGTTAATTAATAACCCCGCTGACAACCTTAGCTTTAATCGAATTGTGAATGTTCCTAAACGTGGAATTGGAAATACCACTATCGAGCGGTTATCAAATTTTGCTGCTCAGATTCAGTTACCCTGGTTCATGGCGATCGATTATTTAGATCAGTCTCAACTATCTAAAGCAGTACAAAAGAAATTACAAACGTTTGCTCAAATGGTTAAAAATCTTCAAGAACAAGCAAAATATCTCTCTATGAGTGAACTAGTAGAGCAAGTGTGGCAGCTTTCAAACTATACTCAGGCTTTAATTGAAGAAGGCACCCTTGAAAGTCGAGCTCGCTTAGAAAACTTAGAAGAATTTGCTTCAGTAACTAAACTTTTTGACCAAGAGGATCATAGTTTACTGTTAGAAAAAGATCCTGATTTTCAAAATCAAGATCAAAGCACTATCGAATCGCAAGCAATTTTAGAAATATCAGGTTCAAATGTTGCTTTGGATCTATTTGAGTCAGCAGTGGAAAGTGAGGACGATACTAATCAATCAACAGCTTTATTGACTCAATTCCTTACAGAATTGTCTTTGGTTAGTGATAACCAAGAAGAGGATGAACAAATGGGTATCACTTTGATGACTCTACATGCAGCCAAGGGCTTAGAATTTCCGGTTGTCTTTATTGTTGGAATGGAAGAAGGGATTTTCCCATCCTATCGTTCTTTTGATAATGAAGAAGATTTAGAGGAAGAAAGAAGATTAGCCTATGTAGGAATGACACGCGCTGAGGAAATATTATATTTAACAGCAGCATCCAATCGTCTACTATACGGACGTTATCAGCAAAATTTAGTTAGTCGATTTATAGATGAGATTGAACAAGATTTACTTGAGCATATTGGACTTCCAGGAAGAGTCAAAAGATTTACTGCAAATAATCGAGGAAAAAACCAAGCCAATAGAGTTAAGTTAAGTCCCCCTTCGGCTCCCGTTAAGAAGAAGCGAGCTTTCCAAGCAACTTCAAATGTCAAAGGTCTAGAAATGATTAACTGGCAAGTGGGAGACAAAGTGGACCACAAAGCTTGGGGTCAAGGGACAATTGTAAAAGTTGACAAGTCAGCTAGCGACCAAATTTTAAAAGTAGCTTTTCCAGAGCAAGGAATTAAACAGTTAATGGCAGCATTTGCTCCAATTACTAAGTTATCAGATTAGGAGGCTCCTGATGTCTAATCAGCAGAAAGAAAGACAACGTTTAGATGCTTTAAAAGAAAAATTAAATAATTATGCTTACTCTTACTATGTATTGGATCAGTCATTAATTACGGATGCAGAGTATGATGAGCTGTATCAAGAATTGCTCATGATTGAAGCTAAGTATCCGGAGTGGGTCACTTTGGACTCACCTAGTCAGAGAGTGGGTGACCAGCTGTTAGAAGGTTTTCAAAAGGTTAAACATGCTCAAACCATGTACTCTTTAAGTAATGCTTTTAATGAAGCAGACATACATGCTTTTATTAAAAAGGTAGAAGAAGTGGTTGGGTCTCAGCATTCTTTTATCTGTGAGTGTAAAATCGATGGTCTTGCCATTGCCTTAACTTATGAAGATGGTTTGTTTGTTCGAGGAGCTACACGAGGTAATGGTCAAACGGGAGAAGATATTACTCAAAACCTACGAACAATCCATTCCTTACCATTACGACTGAGAAAGCCCATTTCAGGTGAATTTCGAGGAGAAGCTTATATGCCTAAAGAGGTCTTTTTAAAATTAAATGAACAAAGAGATGAGGCAGGGGAAAGTCCCTTGGCTAATCCTCGCAATGCGGCAGCTGGTGCATTGCGACAGAAAGATCCCGCAAAGGCAGCAAAGAGGCAACTAAACATATTTATGTATAATTGCTCTAGTCAATCGGATATAGAGGCAACTTCTCAAGGAGAACTCCTAGAAGAGATGGAAGCTGTTGGCTTAAGAACGAACTCTTTTAGAAAAGAATGTCATAATTTTAATGAAGTATGGGAGTTTATCCAAACGGTTGGCCAAAAAAGGCACCAATTACCCTATGAGATTGATGGAGTGGTTATTAAAGTCAATGCTTTTGAATATCAAGAAAAATTGGGGCATACTATTAAAGCGCCCCGTTGGGCAATTGCCTATAAGTTTCCAGCAGAAGTTGCTCAAACAACTTTACTTAATGTAGATTGGACAGTGGGTAGAACTGGAGTAGTTACCCCTACCGCTATTATGGAGGCTGTTCAATTGGCAGGAACTACTGTTCAAAGAGCAAGTCTTCATAATGTAGATCTTATTGAAAAACTTGATTTACATATAGGTGATCAAGTCGTTATCCATAAGGCAGGAGATATTATTCCCGAAATATTAGAGGTTGATCTAACTAAAAGAAAGCGAGATGATCGACCGGTAGCTATTCCTACCGAATGTCCACAATGTCATGAAGAGCTAGTGAAAATTAAAGATGAAGTGGCTTTAAGATGTGTTAATCCTAACTGTCCCGCCCAAAGGTTGGCTCAGATTACTCATTTTGTTTCCCGATTAGCCATGAATATTGATGGTCTGGGTGAAAAAATTATTGAGCAATTATTGGACCATCATTTGATTGAAAATCCGGCTGATCTTTATTATCTCAAGCAAGAAGACCTTTTAAAACTTGATAAGATTAAAGAAAAGTCAGCTAACAACTTGATCCAAGCGATTAATGAGTCTAAGGATAGGGGATTAGATCGATTACTATTTGCTTTGGGAATTCGTCATGTCGGTGCAAAAGCTGCTCGCCTAATTGCCGAAGAATTTGGTACAATAGAAACAGTGATGATTGCCGAGGCAGAACAAGTCGGTCAAATTGAGGGCATAGGTGAAATCATCTCTCAATCACTGGTTCATTATTTCCAACAAGAGTCTTCATTAAAATTGATTGATCGTTTAAAAAAAATAGGTGTCAAAACCGATTTTCAAACAACCGTGATTGGCACTCAACAGACCAATGAATTTAAAGGAAAGACTATTGTTCTAACTGGTAGTATGAATGCTTATACTCGTAATGAAGCAAAGCAAATTTTACAAAATTTAGGAGCAAATGTAACCGGCTCAGTCTCAAAGAAAACAGATATATTGATTGCGGGGGCAGAAGCCGGCAGTAAATTAATAAAAGCTCGGGATTTAGGTGTTACAATCATAGATGAATCTACATTTATAGAAAAATTAGTAGAAAGTGGAATTAACGATGCAAAATAAATTGAAATGTATCACATTGCTAACCTGTCTTACTTTATTGTCAGGTTGCTTAAATAATTTAGAGGTAAAAAAAGAAGAAGCAGAACTGACACCTGAGAAGGTGATGGCCAGGTCAACTTCTAACCAATTAGCTAATGAAAATTATCGAGCTGTAATAACAGATGGTAAGTATCAACTCGGCCCCTCAGCTAGTGCAGACTACACATTATCTTCAACGGGCAATGCCTTTGCTTTCGAAGATGGTCTGTTACGTTTGTCACGAGAGGTGTTTCCTACCGATCAATACTTTTTACAAGAAGGCCAATTGATTGATGGTGATACATTGACTTCTTGGGTAGGCAGAGAAGCAGACAATAATCCAGCAGGCTTAAACCCTGCTATCCCTGTCGATAGTGGTGGTGCTAATCGTGAAACAACATCTTCTGACACTGATACTACTGTTGAGAATCAATCCCCTACTATTGAAGAAGCGACAGTAACTTCGGTTTTAGAAGATGGTCAAGAGGTTATGGTTGATGTAGAGGGTAATATCATTGATGAGAACGCCGGTAGGCCAGATCAGGTTGTCACTCAGGTTCAATCTACGCCTATTTACTTATCGCAAATTTTAGAAAAAAATATTATGGTTGAAACTGAAACAGGGTACAAGCTAGCAGGTATTGTTCTTGGCTTATCCATGAATTCGCGTTATGAGTACACCGACCCAGAGGGGGTTGTTTACGAAGAAGAAATCTCTATGGGAGAAATGCGTGAGCGCGGAAGAGCTTATGCTAATATAATTGTGGGTCGTTTAAGAGCAACCGAAGAATTGAGATCTATTCCTATTCTAGTGGGTATATACCGACAGGCACCTTCTGATGAAATTGTAGGGGGTAGTTTTGTCTTGGATGGTATTTCACGTGAGGGAAATGCGGTTTCTGATTGGAAAGAGCTTAATGAATACCGAGTTGCTCTACCTATGACTGATTCAGGTGTCGAAGCAGAAAAATACGCTTATTTTGATAGTTTTTCTAAAGGCATTCGTGAGTTTTTCCCCAATCTGAATGGTATTTCCGGTCAAGTATTATATGCAGACGATCAGTTGAAAACATTAGATATTGAAATAGTCACACAGTTTTATCAAACAACAGAAATTACTGCTTTAAGTCAGCATGTGCTGGACACTGCGCAGAAAACATTACCTGAGAACATAGCAATTGAGATTAAAATTGTTTCTAATGCGGATACAGAAGCTTATATAGGTAGAAATGCAGGAGAAACGGAGTATCAATCACATATATTTAGACAATAAGAAGAGGGGGAAAAGAATGATTACACGCGAGGAAATTAAGCATGTTGCAAAATTAGCCAAATTAAGTTTTAGTGAGGAAGAACTGGACCAATTTGCTCCAAATATCCAAGAGATTGTTGAAATGGTTGAGCATTTACAAGAGGTGAACACGGAAGGTGTCGAGCCGACTTATCATGGTAACCAGTTGAAGAATGTTTATCGTGAAGATATCGCAGTCCCTAATCCGTCTTATCGAGCCTTATTGGATAATGCCCCAACAGTAAATGAAGGCTATATTCAAGTACCAGTGATTATCGAAGATGAAAAAGGAGATTAAGATGAAAAAATTCCCAACAACCATTACTGAGATGAAAAAAGGGCTAGAATCAGGAACATTTACAGCTGTCGAATTGCTTGAACATACCTACCGGCAAATTGAGACTTTGGAGAGTGCTGTTCAATCCTTTTTAAATTATGAAGATTTTAAAGAGCCGGCTTTTGAAGTGGCTAAAGCTGCAGATGAAGAAGGCTATTCGAATAATGATTCAAAATTATTAAAAGGCATTCCTATAGCAATCAAAGATAATATTTTAACAGCTGATTTTAAAACAACTGCAGCCAGTAAAATGCTTGAAGATTTTGTGCCAACTTATGATGCCTTTGTTATAAAACAATTAAAAAAGGCAGGAGCCATTATAGTGGGTAAGGTTAACCTAGATGAGTTCGCTATGGGAGGATCTACTGAAAATTCCTATTTTAAAACAAGTAAAAATCCTTGGGATCTTGAAAGAGTACCAGGAGGCTCTTCGGGGGGGTCGTCAGCAGCCGTAAGTGCTAGACAGGTGCCAGCAGCTTTAGGAACCGATACCGGTGGTTCGATTCGTCAACCTGCCTCTTATACAGGTATTGTTGGAATGAAGCCAACTTATGGTCGTGTTTCTCGTCATGGAGTGATCGCTTTTGCTTCTAGTCTTGATCAAGTCGGACCGATGACTTTAACAGTTGAAGATAACGCTTTACTTTTACAAGTGATTGCGGGGCATGATCCAAATGATGCGACCAGTTTAGCCGACGAAAAATTAGATTTTAGCAGTTTGATTGGTCAATCCATTGAAGGCAAGCGAATTGCTTTTCCTAAAGAATATCAATCAGAGGTCATTGATGCGGATGTTCGTCAAGCAATGGAAAAAGCAGCTGATTATTTTACAAGTAAAGGAGCAATCGTTGAAGAAGTTTCTCTTCCTCACTCTGAGTACGGGATTAATGTTTATTACATACTAGCTTCTGCGGAAGCTTCATCTAATTTACAGCGTTATGACGGTATTCGCTACGGTTATCGTTCAAAAGCAGCTGAAAATTTAGAAGAAATCTACTTAAAATCTCGCTCTGAAGGCTTTGGTCCTGAAGTCAAGCGACGATTAATGGTAGGGACTTATTCTTTAAGCTCAGGCGCCTATGATAAATTCTTCAAGAAGGCAGCGCAAGTGCGCTCATTAATTATTCAAGACTTTAAAGAAGTATTTGATCAATTCGATCTTATTATGGGACCGGTCACTAATTCGACAGCTTACAAAATTGGTGAACGCATTTCAGATCCGCTCAAAATGTATGTGGCAGATTTGTTGACAATCCCGGTTAATTTGGCTGGAATACCCAGCCTATCTGTACCTGCCGGCTTTGATAGCAAGGGCTTGCCTATTGGAATGGCACTCACAGGCCCAGTGGATAGCGAAGCCTTACTTTACCAAATGGCTTATGATTTTGAGCAAGGTCACGACTTTGTTAAGCAAGCACCTAAACTATAGGAGGATCTAGATGAATTTTGAAACAGTAATCGGACTTGAAGTCCATGTGGAATTAAAAACCCAATCTAAAATCTTTTCTTCCTCACCTGTTGGCTTCGGTGTGGATCCCAACGCCAATACCAATGAGAAAGATTGGGGCTATCCGGGAGCGTTACCGACTATGAATCGCCAAGCGATAGAATACGGAATGAAAGCTTCTCTAGCTTTAAATTGCCAGGTAGCTAAGCAGATGAAGTTTGATCGTAAAAATTATTTTTACCCGGATAATCCATCTGCCTACCAAATTTCTCAATTTGATCAACCGGTCGGGTCTAATGGATACCTGGATATTGAAGTAGAAGGAAAAAAACGTCGGATACGTATTGAACGTGTTCATTTGGAAGAAGATGCAGGAAAAAACACACACGGAGTGGACGGCTATTCATATGTTGATTTAAATCGCCAAGGTACGCCATTAATTGAAATTGTTACCGAAGCAGATATTCGTTCCCCTAAAGAGGCCCACGCCTTTCTAGAAGCCTTACGGGAGAGAATAATGTATACAGGCGTTTCGGATGTGAAAATGGAAGAGGGCTCTTTACGCTGCGATGGTAATATTTCAATTCGACCTTTTGGCCAAGAAGCTTTCGGGACAAAAACTGAAATCAAGAACTTAAATTCCTTTAATTATGTTCGCAAAGGTTTAGAGTTTGAAGAAAAACGTCAGGAAAATATTTTAAGATCTGGTGGTATCATTTATCAAGAAACACGTCGTTATGACGAGAAAACAGGACAAACGATTCTAATGCGTACTAAAGAGGGGGCGGCAGATTACCGCTACTTCCCTGAACCAGATCTACCACCGGTAACTATTTCACAAGAATGGATTGATCAAGTCCAGCAAACGATGCCAGAAATGCCAGAAGTGCGTCGTAAAAAGTATGTTGAGAATTATCAGCTTCCGGAATACGATGCCATGGTCTTAACCCTTCAAAAGGAAATGTCAGATTTCTTTGAAGAAACTATTCAAGAAGGAGCAGATGCAAAGCAAGCTTCCAACTGGTTAATGGGAGAAGTATCTGCTTATCTAAATGCACAACAGCTTGAGCTTTCTCAAACAGCTTTAACTCCTAAGAATTTAGCAGAAATGATCCAACTAATTGATAAAGGAACAATTTCTTCCAAAATTGCCAAAAAACTCTTCAAAATATTAGCTCAAGAAGGGGGCAACGCTAAAGAAATTGTTGAAGCTCAAGGAATGGCTCAACTTTCAGATCCAGCCCAATTGAAACCTTTGATTGAAGATATTATTGAAAATAATCCACAATCCGTTGAAGACTATAAGAATGGAAAAGATCGAGCTGTTGGATTTTTTGTAGGACAAGTTATGAAAAAAACTAAAGGTCAAGCAAACCCCCAAGTCGTTAATGAGTTAATCCTTGAAAAATTGCAAACAATGTAGCTATAAGGAATCATAAACGAGACAAGTGAAAACCGACATTTGTGTCGTTTTTACTGGATTCAAACAATTATAAGAAAAGCCATTTATAAAAGAAGATAGGAAGTGTAAAAATGAAAAATATCATATCGTCATTATTAATGACAATCGTCGGAACATTCTTAGTCGCATTAGCTATCAACTTAGTATCTTTACCGAACGAGTTGGGAGATGGCGGAGTTACTGGTTTTACCCTCTTTCTTCACTATACTCTAAACTTTGATATTCCTAAGACCGCCTTCGTTTTAAACGTGATTATTCTGATTATTGGTTGGAAGTTATTGAGTAAAATGACGATTGTTTATACGCTCTTATCAATTGCTGCACTTTCGTTTTTTTTAAAAGTCGTTCAGCCTACCCCTTTCATTCCAGATAACCAATTAGTTGCTCCTTTAGTATCAGGGGTAATTATGGGAACAGGATTGGGAATTGTCATTCGTGGCGGTGGATCAACCGGAGGTACAGATATTCTTGCTTTAATTTTGAATAAGTATGTTGGAATTAGCGTTTCAAATGCTTTACTAATATTTGATGGAGTGATTATTTCCTTATTATTTTTTGCGATTGGTCTAGAAAAAGGCGCTATTTCCATTGTTGGGATTCTCCTGTATAGCCGAATCTTAAACTTCTGGGTTACAGGTTACAATCCTAAAAATGCACTGTTTGTTATTTCAGAAAAACATGAAGAAATTGGTAATGAAATTATGGATAAAGTTAAGCGCGGGGTTACTATCTTCTCTGGTTATGGCTTCTACTCAAAGGCTCAACGACAAATATTATATGTGGTGGTTTCCAATCGTCAGCTAATGGCGGTTAAAAAGATTGTTCATAATATTGACCCTAAAGCATTTATTGCGGTTAACGATGTTCAACAAGTGGATGGTGAAGGCTTTACCTTCTTACGTGAACCTGAAGAAATGACTTTAGAGACTGACGAAAGTATTTTAAATACAAATGGCTAATATAATGCTTTCTATTTCTTAAGAATAATTATAAAAACCTTGCATGATTTGGCACTGCACCCCATAAATGGGACAGAATAAAAAATACCTCTGTTAGGCTGCTTGTTGTCGGTATTGAATCGGTGACACCTAGCCTAATTTTTGTTGAACTCGCTTATGATTAACAGTTTTTTCTGTTTCTAAGTTGATTAAATGGGTGATTTTACGGTAACCATAGGTGAAAGGCTGTTTCTTACATAATTGTCCAATTTTAATTTTCCCTTCATTTTCTAGGTTAGCATTTACACGAACTTTCCAACGATAATAAGTAGATCGAGCGGATCCCTAAGCAGGAGAGGATTAAACTCACCGAATCATGCGCTTTTAAACTTTCAACCGTTTCGACGACCACTTTTGGTACCCACTCCTCTTCAACTCTTTGTGTTTTTTTAGGACATCCATCGCTGCTTGATGACGTTTTAATTTGATTTTGAGTGGATCTATCTCGCTAAGTTCTTCTAATCCTTTGCCATAAGTCTATTCTTTACCTCCAGCTTGATTGAAGCGCTAGGTTTGACCTTAACGATCCCAACGCCAGCAAGTTTTTACTTGAGATGTGTTCTTAATGTTTAATTCATTCATTATTTGTTTATTAGTCCGGCTTTCATTTTTCAATTCAATACATTTCCATTTTGTTTCTGCAGAATAAGCTAGGTGATTAACCCTAATCAAACACCTCCATTAAATTCATTTCACACGAATTCAACGGAGGTGTTTTTATGTTTGTCTCACTATTCGGGGTCAGTGCCAATTATGCAAGGTTTTTCTTATCAGTTATTAGAATCATTAAGAAATTCGAGAATTCGTTTTGAGGTCGGACGGGAAATGCCCAATCTACGCAGAGTGTCTACATCAGATTCTTTAATTTTTTGTAATGATTTAAAGTGTTTTAAAAGTTTAGAGCGTGTAGCCGGGCCAACTCCTGGTATAGTATCTAAAATAGAAGCCACCTGACTCTTAGCACGTACTTTTCGGTGATAAGATATTGCATACCGATGAACTTCTTCTTGCACTCTTTGAATAAAGTGGAAGGCTTGGGAACGCGGATCAAGGTCGACTATCTTTTCAGTGTAACCTTCCAGTAAGGAGGCCGTCTTGTGTTTATCATTTTTAACCATACCGACTACGGGGATAGCTAATCCTAACTCATTTTCCAAGACATCTCTAGCGGCTCTTACTTGTATAATCCCTCCATCCATCAAAATTAAATCAGGTAATGGTTTATTTTCTTTGAGCAAGCGAGTGTAACGACGCCTGATTACTTCTTGAGAATGAGCAAATTCATTGGCTCCATCTCCACTCTTAATCTTAAATTTACGGTAATTTTTGCGATCTGGTTTACCCTCTTGATAAACAACCATCCCCGAGACCGTATGAACACCTTGGATATGTGAGTGGTCAAATGCTTCAATATGATTAGCCTGTTCAATTTGAAGGGCCTCTGCTAACTCTTCGATGGCGCCCAGCGTTTTACGTGTGCTAGCTTCAATTAAGCGGAATTTCTCATCTAAAGCTAATTTAGCATTTTTTTCACACAAATCGAGCATTGCCTTTTTCTTTCCTCTAAGAGGTGTTTGAACAGGAATTTCAAAGACTTCTTCTAAAACCTCTTGATCAACAGAAGCAGGGACTAAGATAGCTTTTGGAATAACATTATATTGCTCTTTATAGAAGCGAGCAATATAAGTTGTTAGTTCATGATCTGGTTCTTTTTCACCATAACTAGGAAAAAGAGCAGCTTTACGTTTAAGAATAGAACCCTGTCTTAACATAAAGGTTTGTATAGATATCCATCCCCTATCATAATAGAAATTAAAGACATCCATATTATCATAATCTTGACTCATAATAGCTTGTCTTTCAACGGTTGTCTCAATATATTCAATCTGATCGCGTAAATCAGCAGCTTGTTCAAATTCTAGCTTATCAGCTGCTTCAGACATCTTGCGCTTCAAGTCGTTTTTAATTGGACCGACTTCACCATTAAAGAAACGTTTAATCCGATTAATTTGCTTTTGGTAGGTTTCTTTTGAAACGGGATGATCACAACAACCAATACACTGTCCCAAATGGTAGTAAAAGCAAGCGCGCTTTTCATTTTTACCACAACGTCTTAGAGGATAAATTTTATGTAATAATTGTTGAGTGGCTGTAGCGGCTTGTACGTTTGGAAAAGGTCCAAAATAATGTCCGCCATCCTTAAGAACTCGATTGGTAATAATTAATTGAGGGTCCTTTTCATTAGTTATTTTTAAATAAGGATACATACTGCCATCTTTAAGTTTTATATTGTATTGCGGCTTGTATTGTTGAATCAAATTAATTTCAAGGATCAAAGCTTCTTTGTTAGAATTGGTAACAATTGTTTCAAAATGATGAATCTCAGAAACCAGTTTTGCTGTTTTACTGTCATGGGCTCCTCTGAAATAAGATCGCACGCGGTTTTTTAAGTTTTTAGCTTTACCCACATAAATAATTTTATCATTAGCATCTTTCATTAAGTAGCATCCGGGCAATTCAGGTAATAAAGGGAGTCTTTGTTCAATATTATGTCGTATTTCTTCAGGGCTTTCTTTAGGCAAGGATGGGTCTCCTTTCTAGAGTTTTTTTTGATTAGGGAGTTGTTGGATTACTTTTTCATATGAGCGGGGGACTCTTTTTTCAATAAGATATTTTTCAGTAATAAATTGCTTTTTATTGTTAAAGTGTCCGTATATAAGAATCTGATCTCCCACCATAACCTCATACATAAAAGTTAAAGCTTTACGGGCAATCAAAGCAGTAAATTCTTGGTTTATTAAGTCAATAGGATTTAATGGATGCTTGATTAGTTTCAATTTAAATAAGACCAATGTCGGATCACTGGCCTTAATTAATTTTTGATAAATGACGATCCCTTTATATTGAAATTTCTTAGTCATTTGGATGCTCCTTAAATTCACTTAGATATAGTATAGCAAAAGCAGTCAAAAAAGTTTATTTTTAAATCGTTTTCAGCATATTCACGCTGTGTTATAATAAAAATAATAAATAAAAAAGGATGTGGAAGCATGAAATTCAATGAATTCGAATATAAAAGACCAGATATGTCTCTTTTAAAACAGTCATTCCAACAGCAAATTGAGGGAATCAAAAAAGCTGAATCGGCTGAGGATGCACTTGCAGCGGTTAAGGCCATTCAAGACATTCAAAGAGATATTGAAACGAATTCAACATTAACTTCAATTCGTCATTCAGTGGATACCCGTGATCAATTCTATTCAGATGAAACGGATTTCTGGGATGAAAACTCACCCCTTATTAGTGAGTGGGAAAGTGACTATTATCGAGCTACACTTGGCTCACCTTATCGTAAAGAATTAGAAGAAGAACTACCTCACACTTTCTTTAAGTTAGCAGAAAATCATTTGAAAATCTTTTCTCCAGAAATTATACCGCTATTACAAAAGGAAAATCGTTTGGTATCAGAGTATGGTAAGTTAAAAGCTTCTGCTGAAATTGAGTATAAAGGTGAAATTTATAACTTATCAAGTATTGGCGCCTTTACTCAAGATGCTGATCGAAAAGTACGTAAAGAAACTTCTGAGTTAATTACTGATTGGTATTTAGAACGCCAAGATGAGTTTGATCGTATTTATGATCAATTAGTTAAAACGCGTCACGAAATTGCAACAAAGCTAGGTTTTAAAGATTTTGTTGAAGTGGGTTATGCGCGTATGGCACGTTTAGACTATGACCGTAAGGACGTTGAAGTCTATCGCAAAGAAGTGCAAAAACATGTCGTACCTTTAGCTGAGAAACTATTTGAACGTCAGCGTGAACGTCTAGGTTTGGATAAGCTAGCCTTTTATGACTTAGGTCTAACTTTCCCTACAGGCAATGCCAAACCTGAAGGAAGTCCAGAAGAGATTGTTGCTAAAGGTGTTGAAATGTACCATGAATTATCACCAGAAACAGGTGAGTTCATTGACTTATTAATTGAATACGATGTTTTAGATTTAGAGTCTAAACCAGGTAAAGATACAGGTGGTTATTGTACGTATCTACCAAATTACAAGACGCCTTATATCTTTGCCAACTTTAATGGTACATCACACGACGTTGAAGTATTGACTCACGAGGCAGGCCATGCCTTCCAAGTTTATAATTCAAGATGGATTCAAACCCCTGAAGCTGTATGGCCAACTTTAGAGTCTTGTGAGATTCATTCAATGTCAATGGAATTTTTAACTTGGCCATGGATGAAAAACTTCTTTGGTGATAGCATTGAGAAGTTTAAGTATCAACATTTAGCTGGAGCTGTTCAATTTATTCCTTATGGTGTTTGTGTGGACCACTTCCAACATGAAGTATATGAAAATCCAAACATGACACCAGAAGAACGTCGTCAAACTTGGAGAAAATTAGAAAAAATTTACAACCCTTGGATTGATTACCAAGGCAATGAGTTCTATGAAAATGGAGGCTGGTGGTTCAAACAATTGCACATCTTCACTATGCCTTTCTATTATATTGATTATACTTTGGCTCAAGTATGTGCTTTCCAATTCTGGAAACGTAGCCAAGTAGATCATGATCCAAAAGCTTGGGAAGATTATTTGAATATTTGTAAGGTTGGGGGAACTCAGACTTTCACAGAAATTATTGCAACAGGGAACTTGAAGTCACCATTTGAACCTGGCAATCTTGCGGATACTTTAGCAAGTATAGAGGCCTACCTCGACCAAGTCGATGAAGAAACTTTAAGAAAATAATGGTGATCCTAAAGGAGCGTTTGTCATGTTGAACTATGCGACGATCGGTAGCTCATGGATTACTGAGCAAATGATGAATGCGGCTCGGTTAACACAGCGTTACCATCTCACAGCGGTTTATTCACGTTATCTTGACTCGGCTAAACAGCTTGCACAAAAACATGATGCCGATTATTTTACCAATGAATTAAATAATATTCTCTATGATCCTAAAATCGAAGTGATTTATATCGCTAGTCCTAACTCCTTTCATTTTCAGCAGGCTATCCAAGCTGTAAAAGCAAAAAAGCATGTAATTATTGAAAAACCTATGGTAACCTCCTCGGCTCAATGGCATGAGCTCTATTCACTCGCTGACGAAGTCGGAGTTTATGTATTTGAAGCGGCAATGCACTATCATAGTCGAAATTATAGTCGTTTGAAGCCTTTAATTAAACATAAAATGAAAGAGTTGGACAGTTCTTTATATGGTGCTAACTTTAATATGGGACAATACTCTTCTCGCTATGAAACTTACTTAGAATCCAAAGAAAAGGGTTGGCAAGTTCCGAATGTTTTTAATGCTGATTTTCATGGTGGTTCCTTGATGGATTTAGGTGTCTATCCTTTATACATAGCGCTCGACTTATTTGGTCTTCCTGAATCTGTTTACTATCATGCGATAGATGATGGACGACAAGTTGATTTGTTTGGTACAGTCATTTTAAAGTATGCTCAAACACAAGTTTCAATCTTTTTGTCCAAGACTGTTCATTCTTTGATGCCGAGTGAAATTTATATTGGCCAAGAAACTTTTATCATTAATGATATCTCACGCTTAACCAAGGTGAGTTTAGTTAACACAGAGGGTAAGAAGGCCCAAATCATAGATTATTTACCAGCTAATCCAATGTTTGATGAGTTATTAAGCTTTTCAGATATGATCCTTGAAGAAAAAACAATTCATCAAGAAATATTGTATGAGAACTGGAGACAATTATCCTTGCAAGTGGTTCAAGTTCTTGAGTTATTACGTCAGTCAGCTAAACTATTATAAGACCCTTGAACGGTTAGAAGTCAATGACTTTTAGCCGTTCTTTCATGAAGAAGGAGATTGTATGAAGGAATTATCAAATACACAATTAAAAAAACACTGGCAAGAAAAACATTTTTCCGAGGCAACACCTATTCAAAAACAAGTCTATCCCTACCTTAAAAATGAAGAGCCGGTTGTAGCTATTTCGCCAACTGGTACGGGAAAAACACTGGCCTATTTGCTTCCTATCCTAGAAAAGATTGAAGTAAACCAACATCTACAAGCCATCATATTTGCCCCTACTCAAGAATTAGCTCAGCAGATTTTTTTAGTGGTGGATGAATGGAGCCGATTACTTGGAATGACTTCTATGAGTATTGTTGGCGGTGCTAATGTCAAAAGACAAATTGAAAAATTAAAAAATAAACCGGAGCTTATTGTGGCAACTCCTGGACGTTTTAATGAGTTACTAAAGCAAACATCTAAACTGAAGGTTCACACGGTTAAATGGATTGTCTATGATGAAGCAGACTATCTTTTTTCAAAAGGTGAGCAGCAAATAGCAGACATTGAAATGATTGAGAAACGCCTCATGAGAGATATTAAACGCTATTATTTTTCAGCTACTAAAAGTAAAGATTTTCTTGATTATTTACAAGCAAAAAATTATGAATATGATCGTTTAGAAATTTCAATGCATTCAGCCAATATGCAAACTGAACATTTGTACCTAGAAGTTAACAATCGACAAAAAACAAATATGTTAAAACGTTTGGCTCAAATTGAAAGCATGCAAGCGATTGTCTTTTTTGATCAAATTAGTGAGTTAGAAAGAGCTGCTGCAAAAATGATTTTTGAAAATTTATCCATATCTGTACTTCATAGTCAATTAACCAATCGAGAAAGACAAATGGCCTTAGAACAGTTTAGACAGCAAAAAACAATCTATTTATTAACGACGGATTTAGCTTCTAGAGGACTTGATATAGAAGGAATACCTTATGTTATTCATTATCATCCAGCACGAGATGTGCGGACTTATTATCATCGTTCAGGAAGAACTGGACGCATGGGGAATGAGGGATGTGCTATTTCACTGGTCAATCAACAAGAAGCTATAGACCTAAAAAATATGCTTGATGACAGTAGTATTCACTTAGAAGAAAGAGTGCTTTATGATCGTAAATTATTAAATGAATGGCCTGAGGAGGAAGAAATAAAACGGTCTAGTAAACGAATAACCAAGAGTAAATCACATCCAAAAAAACCAAAAACAGCAGTCAAAGCTAAAAAGAAAAATCGTAAGCGTAATACTAAAAACATTGGGAAACCGCGCAAAAGGGAAAAATAAAAGCTTTACCTAAATTTTACAATAAATTTACAGTATCTTTTTATCATTGAGTTATAATAATTATTAAGATAGGACATTAAGGTAAAGGAGAAGTGAAATGAGAATTTTAATAGCAACAGAAACATTTGTACCTGCTACAGATGGTATCTGTACACGCCTTGCTCATATGACAGTTGCTATGAAGGACTTGGGTCATGAAATAATTGTCGTATCACCTGATTTAGGAATTACTGAGTATAAGGGTGTAGAGGTGATACCGATGGATTCTTTTAACTTTCCTTTATACAAATCACGTCCTTGGGGTTTACCTTCTCGCAAAATGAAAACAATTATTCAAAATTTTAAACCTGATATTATTCATGCAGTCAATCCATTTTTCATGGTAACTTCTGCTGTTAAATATGCTAAGCAATTGGGAATTCCTTTATTAGCTTCCTACCATACACACTTGCCTGATTATCTTGATTCCTATAATTTACCGCTCTTGAAACCAATTCTATGGGATTATATTCGCTTTTGGCATAATGACGCTGATTTAAATGTTACTGTTTCAGAAAGTTTAAAAGTAGAATTAATCCAACAGGGGATAGCTGCTGAAGGAGTTATGCCGCGTGGTATTGACCTTAAAAAGAGGCATCCTAAGTTTTTTGATCAGAATTTATATAACAAATGGACTTTTGGATTAGATAATCAAAAACTACTAGTCTATGTTGGACGACTTGCTGCTGAAAAAGATTTAGATCATTTATTACCAATCCTTTCTTACCGAGAGGATATCTGTTTAGCAATTGTTGGGGATGGTCCAGAGCGCCAACATTTAGAAGAATTATTTACAGGCACAAAAACGACCTTCACTGGCTTTTTAACTGGAGAAGACTTGTCTAAGGCATATGCAACAGGAGACGCCTTTATATTCCCATCTGTTTCAGAAACTTTTGGCTTAGTTATTTCAGAATCGATGGCTTCAGGAGTTCCGGTAATCGCTGCTGAAAATGGTCCTACCCTAGAACAAATTACTCCCAACCAAACAGGAATGATTTATCAATCAGGGAATATAAAGTCATTAATGGAAGCTTTAAAGATTTTAGATAATCCTTTAAAGCTTAAGAAAATGGGGTTAAGAGCCCGTCGAGAAGCTGAAAAATATTCATGGAAAAACGCCACCAGCATGCTGTTAAATTATTATGAAGAAACAATTCATCTTAGTTCTCAAAAACTCTCACATCTTAGTAAATTAGTAAATCAATAAAAGAGCAGCTCATCAAACGCTTAATAGGGTAAGGACAAAACAAAGGATTCGCAAAATGTAGTAATTTGTTATATAATTTATATAGAAATGAAAGAAAGAAGGTATAATTATGGGACTTATTATGACTTTAATTGTTGGAGGAATCATTGGATGGTTAGCAGGTATGGTTCTAGGTAAAGATATTCCTGGGGGAGTTATTGGAAATATCATTGCTGGTATCATCGGTTCATGGATAGGTGGTCAATTCTTCTCTAATTTTGGCCCTGTAGTATCTGGCATTGCTATTTTCCCATCATTAATTGGAGCGATTATTCTGATTGCAGTAGTATCCTTTGTCTTAAAGAAAACAAGATAAGTTGATTAGCTTAACACTTAGGCGGGTTCATTGAACCTGCCTTTTTTCTTTATTTACTGATATTCTTATTTGGGAGGAAATGACATGGTGGAAAAACTGACGTCTTATACTCAAACATTTAAAATAAATACTGATTGGTTTATCGATCCAGAAAATAAAAGTAATAATTTTACTAAACTATTAGAAGCTGTTCTGGAAACTTCCACAAGGCATGATCAAGTTAATCAATTTGATCAAACTGACTCTATTTTGGGGCAGGATGAAAGTTGGGTAATTACGCAAAACATCTGCATGATCAATCAACTGCCTCAATATGGTGATACGATTGAAGTTCAGACTAAGATTATTCAGGCCAACCGATTTTTATTAGAGCGGTGGTTCGAGATAAGGTCTAAAGATCATCTTTTGTTAGAATGTCAGATGCAATTCGCGGTGATTAATTTAAAAACTAGGAAAATGGGCCGTATTGCTCATAAAAAGTTAGAAGAATTACAACTTATTGACCACCAACAAGAGGTTAAGAAAATAAAGCTTAATTTTCCTGACGATATAACTCTTTGGAAAGAAAAAGACCAAGCTATAACAAATCAAGATATTGATTTTAATCATCATGTCAATAATCTTGTTTATATAAATTGGTCCATTGGTAGTCTTCCTTCTTGGTTACAAAATAATTATGACATAAAAAACTTAGCGATTAAGTATGGTCGAGAGTTGCTTAGAGAGCATCAAGTTAAAATTCTTACAGAGGCTAATGTCAAAATAGAGACTCAAACTGATGCTAAAAAAATAATAACTTATCAAACTATTTATAATGCTACTAATCAGCAAGAAGCGGCTCGGATTGAAATCGAATGGCTGGAAAAAGAGCTGTAATTCGTTATAATAGATTCGATAATGAAATTAGAAAGAAGGCTATTAATGATCACACTTAAATCTGAAAGAGAAATTCAAGCCATGAAAGAATCAGGAAAAATCCTTTCTGATATTCATGTAGCATTACGGGATTTTATAAAAGCGGGGCTAACTACTAAACAAATCGATCAATTTGTTCAAAATAAAATTGAAGCAGCTGGAGCTGTCGCTGCCCAAATCGGCTACGAAGGTTATAAATTTGCTACTTGCACCAGTGTTAATGACGAGATATGTCACGGTTTCCCATCTAATCGTAGCTTAAAAGCTGGTGATATAATAAAGGTAGACTTCTGTGTAGATTTTAATGGAGCTATCTCTGATTCTTGTTGGTGTTATGCGGTAGGTAAAATTAGTCCAGAGCATAAGCGATTAATGGAGGTTACCAAGGAAGCATTATATCGCGGGATTGAACAAGCTAGACCTGGGAATCGTATAGGGGATATTGGACATGCTATTCAAACATATGTGGAAAAAGAGGGCTTTGGTGTAGTTCGCGACTTTATTGGTCACGGTATTGGTCCTACTATCCATGAAGAACCAGCTGTTCCTCACTATGGTATAAAAGGCAAGGGACTTCGATTAAAAGAAGGCATGACAATTACCATTGAACCAATGGTAACCACAGGAGATTGGAAAATGAAGATGGATGCCAACGGTTGGACGGCCAGAACCCGAGACGGAGGATACTGTGCCCAGTACGAGCATTCATTAGCTATTGGACCAGACGGACCTATTTTATTGACTCAACAGGAAAATGAAATATAATTTAATTGTTTAAAAATAAAAACAAGGGGTTGGAACAAAAGCCCTGAATAATTAAAGAAAGTTCGGTAAACGGTATAATCGTTAATCGGACTTTTTCTTTAACAATATAAACATAGAAAGCGTTTCCTAATATAATAGTAGGAAACACAAAACTATTTAGGAGGGGCTTTCTATGTAGCAACAGTGTATTATGAATTAAACTTGCTTTCCTTTGAGAAGATCCAATACTAAGCGAGCTCTACGAGGAGCAATTCGAACAGATTCCAGAAGCAAATATTCGCCCACTTGAACTTGCCGATGGGCGACCTATTTATCATCCTCGTGTCTTACTTAAAGTATTGTTATTTGCTTGTTCTAAAGGCAATTTTTCAGGCCGTCGTCTCAAAAAGTATCACCGAAAAACTGCCTAGGATTTTATTCCTCGTAAAGAAAAACACACCACTTGTCAAGCGACATCAACGGTCGCAATAGCTTTTCTAAGACCGATGTCGAGCGAATATTTATGGCCAATAATCTACGTCAATACGCAAAGTAACTTTCCAATCTGGGCTCGCTGTAAATTTTGAGGCAGGGCTGAGCAGCCCTTTTGTTCCAGCCCCTTGTTTTTATGATTGAAGCCTTTAGGAAATAATTGATTGATAGAGTTTTTCATAGCGGCTAATTATTTCATCCCATTTGAAGGGGTTGATTGCTTCTAAAGCATCTTGAGACAAACGTTCATAATGGTTTAAAATATAAAGAATTGCTTGATCGAAAGCTGTTTGATCAAATCGATCTACAGAAACGCCTACATGGTAATTTTTAAAAAATGAATCGAATCCTTCGTTTTGAGTATAGATTACTGGCAAACCTTGACTCATTGCTTCTGGATAGACTAATCCAAAGGTTTCAGGGAAAGATAGTAGGGCGAAAAGATCCATTGAACGATATAAACTGACCATTTCAGCTTTGTTTAAAGCGCCGTGGTAGGTAATATGATCCATTGCTTGCAATTGCTTGAGAATTTTAGCATCCCAATTGGGACCAGCAATATGTAACTCCGCTGCTTGGTATTTTTTTGAAAAGTGTTCGATCATTTTAGCTAATTCAACAAAACGTTTACCAGAAGATACTTTACCAGCGGTTACAATACGCAGTGGCTGATGACAAATAAATTTCTTTTCATTGAAGCGATTGTTATGCCAATAATCATCAATGCCGTTAGCAATGACCTGGCTTTTACCTTTAAGATTATCCAATTCTTTAGTGGGTATAAAGCGATTAAAAACCTGTTGGTAAGTATTTTGTGAAATAAAGATAATCTGCTTGGCATCGCGCAGAATATCTAAGCCCACATTTCGCATCCATGGCATTTTTTCAAAAAAAGTATGTAGGTCCGCATTGCGTACAGCAACAATATAGGGGACATGATATTTAAGATAAACTTGTCTAGCTAACCAACCATTTGAAAAGAGTGAGTGTGCATGAGTAAGATCAAAGCTATCTAAACTGTATGATTCTTTTAAATCTTGCCAAATCTTATGGTGTTTAAGTGGAAAAAACCAGCGCATCCATTGATCGTGATTTCTAGATAGATTTAAGTAATCTCCACTAGCTGCTACTCTTTCTTGAGGGAATTGATGCGAAATGGGGACATAAACTTTTAATTTATGTCCCTGCTTTACTTGACGATCATAGACTTGTTTAAATAAACCAGAAGTTGAGAAATAGGAATTAATATGTAAAATATCCATATTATCTACTCTTGCCCTTCTTCGATTAGGGCTTCTAATGAAGAAAGTCGATTTTCTAAATCTTCAACTTTTTGATTCATGGCAGCTTGACTGCCTTCATATTCTTTCGTTGTTGGAATAGAGAAAGCTTTTACAGACAGATAAACAAGTAAGAAGAAAATAATGATGCCGATGATTAGAAGCGGCCAACCGGTTCGGTCTACCCGTCGATCTATTTCTTCAATGTGTTTGGTTATTTCTTCTTCAAAATTTGTGTTAAAGTTTGAAGGGGTTACCATCCTTAACACCTCCTTCTAAAGTGATTAAAATGCCCATTCACCTTTACGGAAGATCGGGGTAACAGTACCATCTACTGAGATTCCATCAACATTCATTTCCGCATTTCCTACCATAAAGTCCACGTGAACATTCGAGCGATTAAGTCCCACTTCCTCTAGCTCTTTTTGGCTCATTTTAGCACCATTTTTTACAGAAGTAGCGTAGGCTTGTCCTAATGCGATGTGGTTAGAAGCATTTTCGTCAAATAGAGTATTGAAGAAGATAATGCCTGATTGAGAAATTGGTGATTGATGCGGAACAAGCGCTACTTCACCTAAGGAATCAGAACCCTCATTTTCTTCTACCAGTTGACGTAAGGTTTCTTCACCTTCTTTGGCTGATACTTCGGTAACTTTACCGTCTTTGAAAGTGAATTTCATTTCATCAATTATAGTTCCACCATAAGCTAATGGTTTAGAAGAAGAAATATAGCCCTCTGCACGTCTTGAATCTGGAGCTGTAAAGACTTCTTCTGTAGGCATGTTAGCAATAAAGACTTCGCCTTTTTCATTAAGTGATCCGGCACTTTCCCAGACATGGTTTTTAGGTAAGCCGACAGTGAAATCAGTTCCAGGTCCTGTATAATGCAACTGATCGAATTGTTGTTCATTAAGGAAGCGTGCTTTTTCGCTAAGACGTTCTTCATGTTCATCCCAAGCTTTAATTGGGTCTTCTTCATAAATACGTGTTGTTTTAAAAATTTGATCCCATAAAGCGTCTACTTGTTCTTCAGAAGTTTTTAGTTCAGGGAAAACAAGAGCAGCCCACTCTTTACCTGCACCTGCAACAACTAACCATGAAACAAGATTTGATTGTGTCGCAATACGTACATCTTTCATAGCTTGAGAAGAAGCACGGTTTGCTGCGTTTATTTTTGCAGGATCAATTCCTTTAAGAACATTTGGATCACTTGAACGTAGTGAGATACGTTTAGCTCTTTTTTCTACAAAGTAATTGCCTTCATCAATTATAAATTGCGGAATATCGGTCAGTGTTTCTTCAGATTGATGGGTAAAATGAAGACGAGTTAATGTATCGTCTGCCCAATTTACTTTAACAAACTTAGCACCTGCTTTGTAAGCAGCTTCAGTCACTAAGCGAACTAATGGGGCTTGATCAAGATCAGCGAAAATTAAAATATAATCTTCTTTACTAACTGCAATTCCTTTATTGACGATTAAGTTTGCATATTTTTCAAGAAGTTGATCAAAATTTTTTAAAGTCATAGTATACCTCTTTCCTTATTGATTTAATTTTTCAGCAATACCATCAGCTAAAGCTTGAAGACGTTCAATATCCTCACCTTCGGCATTTAAGTTAATTTTACATGATGGGCCACCAGCTTGAGCGCCTACTTTTAAAAATTGTTTTTCAAAGTGATCGACAGCACCACAAAAGACTTCATAGTAAGTATCGCCTGAACCAAAAACACCAAAGACTTTATCTGATAGATCTAATTCACCCAAATCATCGTAAAAATCTAGCATTTCGTCTGGTAGTACTCCATCGACTCCGTAAGTATAAGAACCGATTAATACAGCATCATATTCTAAAAAGTCTTCTGCATCTGCTTGCATGACTTCAACCACATCAGTAGTGATACCGTGAGCTTCAAGACGCTCAGCAATAATATCAGCCATTTCTTCGGTATTTCCAGTAAGACTTGCAAAAATGATTAATGCCTCTGCCATTATATTCCCCCTTAAGGTTAAGTTGTTTTAAACCTTGTGTTATTATATCAAACTTCATAGCAATTGTGGACCTCAATTCCTATTAGGTTAAGAAGTAGGAGTAAATTTAGGAAGAAATTATGAAGAATGAATCTAGCTAGATTTGTTATGCTATAATTAATCAGAATATAAATAAGCTAAGGATGGAGGCTATATATGTCAATCTTAGTTACAGGTGGAACTGGATATATCGGCAGTCATACAGTTATTGAACTATTAAACAATGATCAAGAAGTAATCGTTGTCGATAATTTTTCAAATTCAAAACCAGAGGTTTTAAATCGTATTCATACAATTACTGGTAAAAACGTTACTTTTTATCAAACTAACATTGAAGATAAACAGGCAATGGCTCAAATTTTTAAAAATCATCCTGTTGATTTAGTCATTCATTTTGCTGGCTATAAGGCTGTTGGTGAATCTGTTGAAAAACCTTTAAAGTATTATCATAATAATCTTAGTGGTACAATTACCTTGCTCGAAGTCATGCAGGAAAACCAAGTCAAAAATATTATTTTCTCATCTTCAGCAACTGTTTATGGTGAGGCACATAAAGCGCCATTTGATGAATCAATGCCGACGGGTGAGGCTAGTAATCCTTATGGTTATACAAAATTAGTCTTAGAAAAAATATTGCAAGACTTATCGTATTCTGATTCTGAGTGGTCGGTGACTTTATTACGTTATTTTAATCCTATTGGAGCACATCATTCTGGCTTGATTGGTGAAGATCCTCAGGGAATTCCTAATAATTTAATGCCATATATTACTCAAGTAGCAATCGGTAAGCGCCGTGAATTGCAAGTGTTTGGTAATGATTATCCAACACACGATGGAACAGGTGTGCGTGATTATATTCATGTAGTAGATCTTGCACAAGGTCATCAAAAAGCGATTAGCCACAATCTAAAAAATAAAGGTGTCGCAATATTTAATCTGGGGACCGGTCAAGGTTATTCTGTCCTAGATTTAATTAGGGCATTTGAAAAAGCCAATCAAGTCCAAATACCTTATCAAATCGTGGATCGTCGTCCAGGGGATATCGCGATTGCCTATGCCAATCCTGAAAGGGCTAATCAAGAGTTGAATTGGAAGGCTCAAAAAAACTTATATGCCATGTGTTTAGATTCATGGAATTGGCAGAAAAAAAATCCTGAAGGATTTTAATGATAAATTGAACGGAGGAAGCATATGTTTCCAGAACAGAAATCAGACAAACGTCCTTTTTTTTCAAAAAGACTTTTGGTCTTTTTTCTTGTAATGATTCTTTTAGTTTTTTCTACTTTTCTCTTTTTTGGCTATCTGGATGATTTGAAAAATTCTTTCCAAGGCACCTTTGTCCATAATCCTTCTGAATGGCAATACTATACTATTGGACAAGAATTACTAGAAAAAAAAGATAGGTCTTTTGAAGACTTAGCAAAAGATGGCATCGAGCTCTTAGTTTTGAGCTATGATTACAGTCAAGCAGGCCGAATTGGGGAGAAAAGAATTAAAGAAATAACTTATTATTTATGGGATTTTAATCAAGAAAAGATAGTCCAAGTCAACATCGATCCACAATTAGATTTATTTATATCAGATACTAAAATGTCAAAAACAATCAGAGAATATGGTTTAAAGCAAGGAGAGTTAGCTTTAGTTGAACAATTGACGCAATCATATAATTTGCCCATTGATTTTTTAATTGTCTTAGATCTTGATAGGTTAGAAGAAGTTGCTAAAAAGAACTCTAATGGAGTATTATTCAAAAATATTAACAATGATGATCGGCAAGAACAAAAGACAAGTCAAATTATGGCTGACAATTTAATGGATTATCATCACTTTTTAAAACTAGCCAAAGAATTAAATCAAACGGATTACCTGGTAAAAAGTAACATTGGTTTTAACCATTTTTTAAAATTTACTCTCTACTATAATCTTCAAAAGGGTCAAAAAACTGAAACATTTGACCTATCTAGCACACAAACAAGAAGTGAAAGAGAAAGATTACTAGAATCCCTAAATTTTAATCAGTAGAAAGTCGTATAAGGAGGAAGCTTTTGCAAAAAATTAGAATCCTACATCTAATGTCATCTTTTGGAGGAGGCATTTCTACATTTATTCACAATTTAGCTAAAGAAGCTAGCAATCAAGAGATGGTTTTTGATGTAGCTACCTACAGTCAAGTTCCTGACTATTTTAAACAGACGATTGAAGAGACGGGTGGTCAGATTTATTTTCTGAATAACCCCAAAAAAACTTCTTGGCAATCCTTTAAGAATAGTTTTGCTAAAGCTTTTCAAGAGAATGCCTACCAAGTAGTTTATAGTCATATTGCAGGTTACCGTTCAGTCATTTATTATTATTTAGCCCATCAATTCCAAAAGGATACGCCCTTTGATTTCTATATTCATGGGCATTACCGTTATGACAAAAATCCAGCTTTAAAAAATAAATTGATGCAAGTTTTTGATGCGCAAGTCAATAGAAGATTGTCTCGTTTACCGATTGGATGTTCTCAACTTTCAATAGAAGAATTGTTTGCTTTGAAAGTTGGAGAATCCTCTGTGGTTATTCCAAATAGCATAGAGCCCAATGATTTCTTTATCGATTTTGAAAAGAAGCGAACAAGTCGTAAATATTGGCTAAGCAAATTCACTAAGAAAAGCAAACAAAGTCTAATAATTGGACAAGTGGGGCGTTTAACGGCAATTAAAAATCATCCTTTGACCTTAGAAGTCATAGCTTATAGTAAAAAGCAGCATCATCCCTTGCGTTTAGTGATTGCTGGTGAGGGGGAAGATCGGGATTTTTTAGAAAAAGAGGTAGAAAAAAAAGAAATTGATGCCCAAGTTTTCTTTGCTGGCAGAATTAGTCCGATTGCTAATTTATTAGCCGGTATCGATTTATTAATTATGCCCTCTTTTTCTGAAGGTTTTGGCACGGTAGCCATTGAAGCTCAAGCGGTAGGCATTCCCGTGCTTGCCAGCGATCAAATAAGTCAAGAAGTAGACTTGGGCTTGGGGTTGATTCAATTTTTATCTTTAAATTGTGAACCTAAAGAATGGTATCAAAGGCTGATTGAATTTTATCATCAAAGTTCAACTAAAATTCCCACTGATGAAGAACGATTTAGAAGTATACAAGCTAAGTCCCTTACTAATGAAGCTGCAGCCAAGCTGTATCGCCAGGTGTTAGATCATCAAGTGAGCCATTTTCGGATAGATTCGAGGTAATATATGAAACATTTTATGAAAAGATTAACAGGGTTTTCCTTAGGACCGATTATTGGTGCATTAATTTCACTGATTCAAATCCGCATTTTGACTCAGTTGTTAGTAGCAGACCAATATGGGGTTTCAGGATTGTATCGAAACTTAATCTTAAACATTCCTAATTTTCTTTATATTGGTCTCGATCAGGCTTTTTCTCGTGAATTTCATCAAGCTGCATCTAAAAAACACCTTTTTCAACAAGCAATTATTATCCCGATCGGGATGGGAATCCTTCTATCATTTGTTATGCTTGTTTTTAATCAGACCATTGCGAATTGGTTGTTTAGTGATCCTAACGCAGGCTATATTGTGATTTGGAGTACAATTTTACTTATTTCAATGATTATTGAACGCTTCGTACTCATTTCTATTCGTATGCAAGAAAAAGCAAAAGAATATTCTGGCTTTACCATTTTATTAAAGAGTTTAATTTTTGCAGTTTCCTTGTCTATAATTGCTTTGGGCATTCGCGATTTTCGTGTAGTGGTTTTTGGAATGATTTTTGGTCAACTTATAGGGGATAGTTTTCTTTTCTTACGTTATAGAGATTTGTTATCGTGGAATGATTTTGTTGTTGACTATGATCTCATAAAAAAATTATTATCTTTTGGTTTTCCGCTTATGATTGCAATGTCTCTCAATTCGGTGCTCAATACAATTGATAGCTTAATGCTTCGGTCTTTTTCTACCAAAAAAGAATTAGGGTTTTATGCTGCAGGCATCGCGATTGTCAATATGATTGGTATTTTAAAGACAGCATTTGCAACCTTTTGGGTTCCTACTGCCTATCGATGGCATGATGAAGGCAAGTCAATGAAGCATTATAAATTTATTTCAGACGCTGTTCTTTTTGTTTTAACGGGTATCTTTTTTGGGATTCTTGTATTTCGCCCCTTGATTATGATGATTTTAGGCGAGGACTATCGTTCTGTTCAGTATATTCTTGGCTTGCTCTGTTTTCCTCATATTATGTATACACTTTCTGAAACAACGACACTGGGAATTGTTTTTTCACGCAAGACCTATTTTAATACATTGGTTTCTTTATTGGCTTTGATTCCTAGTTTTTTTATTAATCTCTGGCTCACTCCAAGATGGGGAGCTTTAGGAGCAGCCACCGCGTCATCCGGAGCCTACATCATGTTTTATCTAGCTAGAACTTATTTTTCAAGTCGGACAGGCTTTTATTTCAAACAAAGTAAACATCTCATGTCCATTTGTTTAATGTTTATTGCTGCCTTCGTTAACACTAGTGATTATGCTTATCGTTTGTCTGTAACATTTGGCTTAGCTTTGGTCTGTCTCATTATTCAGTTTTCGACCATCCAAGATGGTTATCAAATCTGGCGTAATCCTGAGAAATGGGATTTTAATTAATTGTTCGAAAAGAAAGAGTAAGAAAGGAGTGGCCCATGTTTCTATATTGTTTACTTTTAGTTACGAGTGTTTTTTTAGGTTCGCAAATTTTAGCCGTTGAAACGCCAATTGCTCAAATTACCCTTTACCGAATTCTTGCTCTTTTTTCTGTTCTGATTCTTGCTTGGCAAATTTTACAAAAAGATCGAAAGCTTTTATTGGTGTTACCCTCTGCTTCAACACGTATGCTTTTTTGTTTTTTAGCTTGGTGGTTAATTGCTTTAACAACAGGTCTTTGGGCTGAAAATTTTAAAGATTGGCTGCAAGTTTCATTTTTAATGACGGTTGGCATGGCATCAATTGTGGCTATTTATTTTTGGGTGGGTACTAAAAGACAGTGGTTTCGTCTGGCTCAAGCCATGTGGGGGATGATGACTGCCTTAGTATTTTGGGGCTATATCGAAATTATCGGTAATATCTATGTATTTGCAGATATGACCAAATTGGATAAATATGGAACTTTTGATTCCCAACCCTGGACTCGGATTCCAATCACCTTTTTTGCCAATCAAAATGACTATGCTACTTTACTTTTAGCGTATGTCACCCTCTGTATGGTTCTATACTATTACAGTCAAAGATATTGGCAAAGGATGTTCTTACTATTAATGTTTGCATTAACAACATTTTTAATCTACCAAACTAGCTCAAGAATGTCCTTAATATGTTTAATTCTTTTTATCGGCTTACAACTAGTTCGCAACTTCAAGTTGGATCTTTTCCAAGGGAAAAGACTTTATATAATGACCGCCTTTATTATTTTTATGATGTTAATTCCACCTATACGTGAAAAAGTTTTTGAAGTGATTTTTCTAGGTGGTCCACAAGCAGGCTTATCTGGTGATACTAAGCGAATGAATATCTGGCGAAATGGTTTACTTTATTTGACCCAAACTTTTGGCTTAGGGGTAGGATCGGGGAATATCGAGCATTGGGCTAAAGTAAGACCTATCTGGCCAACTAATGAAATAACCAATATGCATAATTGGTGGCTTGAAATTTTAGTTTCTAACGGCATTCTTTCACTGTTACTTTATTTATGGGCATACATTGGAATGATAAGACGGTTGGAGTTTGTTGCTAGAGTGGGGAGAAAGACCTCTGTTTTACAAAGCAATATTTCTTTTGTATTCTATAGTTTTTTAATTATTTTTATTCTAGCAAGTATTACTAGTGCAAATAATATGTTGATTGAATGGCACTGGGTATTTTTTGCTTTAATTATAAGTTGGGTAAAAATAATCGATACAAAAGAACAAACGCAGGATTTTAAAAGTAAAAGGAGTTTAGGAATATGAGCTTAGCTACAGTTTTTCACGAGTTATACCGCTTTATTAAAAATAATTTTAGAAGAATTATGTTTGGATCAGTTATTATCTCATTATTAGTTGTAGGAGGAAGGTATGTCGTCAACCGCTTAATAAATAGTGATAAAATTGAATCATATAATTATCTAGCCCATGCCTATCAACAAGACCCAGCTTCATTCCAAGTGATTGTTACAATGGAAGATGGCAGTCTATTTTCAACTGCGGCTGTCTTTGATGACTATTTTGCGACACCAACTATTATTAAACAAATTGAAGCAGAAACTGGTATCGAGTTTGGAAAATGGCTTCAAGCAGAAAAAAAACTTGAAATGTATAAGACCAACACTTTTCGAGGTGGGCTTGCAGGAATTCGAGATGCCGCTTCAAATGTTATTACTTTAAGATTTTTGGTGGGGAATAATGCTGAAGAAAACTTAAAGATAGCCGAAGCATATGCTGAATTATTAGAAAAACAAAAGCTACCTTTCCTCGGGAAAAATACTGTCTCAATCATTCGGTCACCAGAAATTGGAGAAATGATTCCAATTGATTTGATCGAAGAAGTTCCTAGTAGGGAAACTTTGACCCCATTTCAAACTAAAGAGGCTAAAGGAAGTATTATCTATGGCTTATTGGGTCTCTTTTTAGGCGCTATTTTATCGATAGCTTGGAGCATGATTGCACATTATCGAAGACATAAAATAGGCTATGCTTTTGATTATACTTGGGGAATTAATGATCTGCATTTTATTTATAACCGTCAAGATAATCGAGAAGTCTTAGAAAAATTAATTCGAACTCCTAGTGATAGTCAGCGAGTAATCCTTAGACAACAAAAGCATCAAGAAGTGAATGTTCAAGAACTAATCTCTCCTGAAGGAAACACCTACGGAGTGCAAGCGACTAACTTAGCAAGTCTTGATGCAAACTTTTCACCAAATGAAATTGTTATCGTCTTAGACGCTAATATTACCGATAAAAAGTGGTATAATGACCAACGCCAATTGGCAGAGCTTTATCAAGCAAGAATCAAGATAATTCAGATTATTTAAGGAGAATTGTGAGATGAATTCAAAATCAGGATTGGTGTCGATAATAACCCCTGTTTATAACGCAGAAAGATTCTTAAAAAAAACCATCGAGAGCGTGCTTAATCAGAGTTATCAGAATTGGGAGTGGTTGTTAGTCGATGATTGCTCAAATGATATTAGTGTGAGAATAATTCAAGAATTTGCACAAGAAGATAGCCGTATTCAATTGGTTAATTTATCAAAAAACTCTGGTGCCGCAGTGGCAAGAAACAAGGGGCTTGAATTGGCTAGAGGTAGATATATTTCATTTATTGATAGTGATGATGTTTGGGAATATTGTAAGTTGGAGAAACAATTAGCATTTATGCAAGAAAAGGCGCTATCTTTTACTTATACAAATTTTTCCTTAATAGATGAAAGTGGAGAAACCCTTAAAGAAACAGTAGATTTACCAGAACGTTTAGATTATAATGGCCTTCTAAAAAACACAGCCATTGCTTGCTCTACAGTAATGATTGATCGTGAAAAAATAGGAGACTTTAGAATGCCTTTAGTGCGGAAAGGACAAGACACAGCAACTTGGCTAATGTTAATGCGTGAACGAAAAATTGAAGCTTATGCTTTAAATGAAGTGCTTAATCACTATCGTCAAGTTTCTGGTTCTATTTCCTCCAACAAGCTTTCAGCTCTTAAGCGAACATGGTACACTTATCGCCATTTAGAAAAATTACCACTATATCAGTGCATATATTATTATAGTCATTATGTTTTTCAGGCAATTAAAAGGCGGTTATAATTTAACAAGCAATTATATAAGATAGCTAAATAAGGTTAGGAGACAAAAATGAATATATATCAAAATTTAATTGAAGGTAAAACAAAGTTAGCAGTTGTAGGTTTAGGGTATGTGGGTATGCCGATTGCCATAGAATTTGCTAAGCACATTGAAACAATTGGCTATGACAACAATGTTCATAAAGTGGAGCAATATTTACAGGGTATCGATCCAACTCTAGAGGTTGGAGATGAAGCAGTCAAGAATACAAATTTAGCTTTCACCTACGACCAAAGTAGGCTAAAAGAAGCGAACTTTATTATTGTTGCGGTTCCAACGCCTATCAATCAAGATAAGACACCTAATTTAGATCCGGTTATTTCAGCCACAAGAACCGTAGGTAAAAACATGTCTAAAGGGACTTTAGTTGCTTATGAGTCAACGGTTTATCCTGGGGTTACTGAGGAAATGTGTATTGAAGAACTTGAAGAAAGTTCAGGATTAGTGCATGGTGTTGATTTTTGGGTAGGTTATTCACCTGAAAGAATTAATCCAGGAGATAAGGTCTATACTTTACCAAAAATTAAAAAGATCGTTTCTGCTACAACTGCTGATGCTTTAGATACAATGGCTAAAGTATATGAACTAGTAATTGAAGCGGGTGTTCATCGTGCACCAAGTATTAAAGTTGCTGAAGCCGCTAAAGTTGTTGAAAATAGTCAAAGAGATATTAACATTGCATTTATGAATGAGTTAGCTCTCGTTTTTGATCGAATGGAAATTGATTCGCAAGATGTTATTGATGCCATGAATACCAAATGGAATGCTTTAGGTTTCACACCAGGACTAGTGGGAGGACACTGTATTGGTGTAGATCCTTACTACTTTGTTTACGAGGCAGAAAACTTGGGCTATCATAGTCAGATTATTCTTTCTGGTCGCCAAATAAATGATCAAATGGGAGATTTTATTGGTGATAAGTTGATTAAGCTCATGGTTAAGGCGGGTAAAAAAGTAACAGACTCTAAAGTAGTTATTTTGGGTCTAACTTTTAAAGAGCATACACCAGATACGCGCAACTCAAAAGTTGCCGATATTATCAATTATTTAAGGACTTTCGATATTGAGCCTGTTGTAGTAGATCCTTGGGCTGAATCAAGTGATGCCAAAGCAGAATATGATGTTGATTTAACAGCGTTCGATCAAGTTCAGGATGCGGATGCTGTTATCTTTGCAGTAGCTCATCAGGAATTTCGAGAACTAAATAATACAAGCATCGAAAAATTGTTTAATGCAAAATTATCACCTAAAGAAAGAGTTCTTATAGATGTCAAAAGCATACTGGATGCTGATTATTTTAAGGAAGCTGGCTATACTTTTTGGCGCTTATAATAATAGCTGGCTCTCAAGCACTTTATCGAACAGGATAAATAGTTTGAGAGTTTCCTTAAGTAGTTTGCGTATCAGAATGTTTATTATTGGAACACTTGATCCTTTGAAAACAAATATGAGGTGATAAAAATGAGTATTAAGAAAATTTTCTTAATATTTTTACTTCTACTTATTTTTCCTTTTGACAAAGCGGTGGCTTTAGCTAAATACAATTTACCAGAATTGAGTCAGATTGATGCGATAAAATCAAATGCTAGTGTTGATGAATTAATTGATTCAATTCCTGCTGAGGGAAATTTAAATGATCCCAATTTACTTTTGGTGAATCCAAGCAACCCAATCAACAATCAAATTGAAGTTGATTTAGTTACTTCAATTGAAGGAATTCCATATGCTGCTAACATTGAAGAAAAACTTAGTCAGCTGTTACAAGCAGGTTTGGAGGATGGTTATCTATTTACAATTATTTCAGGATACCGTTCGACAAATCAGCAAGCAGGGTTAGAAAGTTCTAGAAAACAGTCTTTAATGGCGGTCGGTTATAGTGAATCAGAAGCGAGATATTTAACCAATTTATATACAGCACCAGCAAATGCCACAGAGCATATGACTGGGCTCGCTATTGATATATTAGGTCAAGATTGGACCAGCATAGGAGGAGGCTTAACTGAAAATTATAGCGAAACGGCATCGGCCCAATGGTTAGTAGAAAATGCAGCCAATTTTGGGTTTATTTTAAGATACCCTCAAAATAAGACAGAAATGACTACTTTTAATTTTGAACCTTGGCATTATCGCTATGTAGGTCAACTAAATGCGCAATTTATGATGGAACATGGACTTACTCTTGAAGAGTACCTAGCCCTTATTGAAGAACGTGACCGGCGTAAAAAAATTGAAAAAGTAAAACAAGCGGCTGAAAATCAAGCGGTTGATGAAGCAAAAAGGTGGTTAGAAGAACAAAAGAAAACGATTGATAAACTGTTTTATAACTCATCAACTGATTAAATGACAAAGAGCTTGTGACCGAAGTTAGCTAAAACACCGTCCTTAACACTGTTAAACAGCGTTAAGGACGGTGTTTTAGTTTTATTAAATAAACAAAGAGTTGCCTACCTTCTGTTTAATATAACCCTAAAAAGGACAAATGAGTAACAACTAATTTTTTAAAATGCATGATAAATCAAATTAACAATCCCTGCAGAAATCATAATCACGATGGGGTTAGCTTTAAACTTATTAAGTAATAGCATGGCTATAATAAAAATTACCAACATTAACCAATTAGGGTCCATCCAAACAACAGTCTCTTTTTGCCAAATAGCATTCACAAAAATTGATAAGCCCGAACTAGCTATTAAGGCAATCACTATAGGCCTAAGGATAAAAAGGGTATCTTGCATTAAACTTAGTTTTTGAAAACGCTGATAAAGATAGGCTAAAAAAGTCACGATAATTATCGATGGTAAGGTACAGCCGATAGTAGCAACTATTGCACCACTGACACCACCGATTTGAGTACCAATAAAAGTAGAGGCATTAATAGCAATTGGACCAGGTGTCATTTGTGAGATTGTAATTAGATGACCAAATTCTTCTAAAGATAGCCAATGCTCTTGGTGAACAACCAAGTCTTCAATCAAAGGCAAAGCAGCATAGCCACCACCAAAAGAAAGTAAGCCAATATTTAAAAAAGTAAGAAATAGTTCCCAATAAATCAAGTAATCACCTCTTCAAATAAGAATAAATAAAGCCACCACATAAAGAAATAAGAATTAACCATGAAATCGGGAAGTTAAAATAACTAACTAAAATGAGTGCGCTTATAAAAATGAGAATTAGATACTTTTCTTTTTGTTTAACAAGATCTTTGATCATGGTATAAACAACAGAAACAATTACCGCTGCTACTCCCGCTTGCATTCCTTCTAACATCCAAGCCACCCATTGATTTTCAATAAAGACCTGATAAAAATGTGCAATGATAGAGATAATTGCAAAAGGAGGAAGGATAGTGGCAAAAACAGTGGTGAGAACACCGAGCCATCCTGCTAATTGATAACCTACAATCACCGCGGCATTAATAGCGATTGCCCCTGGAGAAGATTGAGCGATTGCGATTAAATCGAGCATTTGATTTTCTTCAAACCAATGATAGTCATCAACAAATTGCTTTTTCATAAGACTTACAATTACATAACCTCCACCAAAGGTAAAAGCACTTAATAGAAAAGTCACTCTAAACAATTTGATATAAAATTTCAAATTTTTTTGCAAAAAATCACTCCTACAAGGAACTTGTAAAATCAGACAATTTAAATTATAGAAAGAAAAGTAAAAATTGTAAACTAGAGCTTAGGTATGACAAGAACATTTATAAGACCTATAATAGAATAGAAGATTATTGAGAGGAGAGAATTAATGAAAAAATTAGGAATTGTAGTAAATCCCATTGCTGGTATGGGAGGACGAGTTGGTTTAAAAGGTACCGATGGTAAAGATGTATTAACTGAGGCGATTAAGAGAGGAGCTAATCCTGAGGCCCCTTTAAAAGCCTTGAAAGCGCTCAAAGAATTAGCTCCTCTTAAAGAAGAATTAATTGTATATGTTGCTTCTGGTAAAATGGGAGAAGATTTAGTAAAAGAAACCGAATTGAATTATGAAGTGATTCATCAAATCGATGGTGACAGTATGGCGAAGGATACCATTCATTTAGTTGAAAAATTTCAAGAGAGAGAGGTGGATTTAATACTTTTTGCAGGAGGCGACGGAACGGCACGTGATATTGCTTCAGTTACTCAACTTGCTATTCCAACGATTGGGATACCAGCGGGTGTTAAGATTCATTCTCCTGTTTATGCAGTGACACCGGAACATGCCGGTAAGTTAGCTTTGAGGTATTTGAAAGACAAGGAATTGTCTCTAAAAGATGAGGAAGTTATTGATATTGAAGAAGATGCATTCCGTAGGGATGAAATAATTACTAAAGTCTATGGATACCTAAGTGTTCCTTATGATGAAAGTCATTTACAAAATTTGAAATCACCTACTCCTCAATCGGATGAGGCAGCAAGAGTTTCTATAGCGCTTGATATTATAGATAGAATGGAAGAAGATGTCTTCTACATTATTGGCTCTGGTTCAACAGTTGCTCCGGTAATGTTAGAGTTAGGTCTGGAACCAACATTATTAGGTGTTGATATCATTCGAAATAAAAAAGTTGTAAAAAAAGATGTCTATGAACAAGAGATTTTGGATATCATTGGGGACAAGCCAGCTAAATTGATTGTTACACCGATGGGTGGTCAAGGATATCTCTTTGGCCGAGGCAATCATCAATTATCTGACAAGGTTCTTGCCAAGCTAGATAAAGAGGATATTATAATCGTTGCAACACCAGGAAAATTAAACACCTTAAAAGGTCAACCGCTTTTAGTTTATACAGGTAATCGTGAAATTGATGAAAAATTAGCTGGTTATCATAAAATTTTACTAGGATACCATAACTCCAGAATGTATAAGGTAAGTGCAATTTAAGAAATAACGAAAATTTTGTGAAAAAAGATTAAGTTGACCAAGTGGTTATCACTATATTAATAACAACTTTCATCTATTAAATAGCGGTTGTGAAAAGCACAACTAACTTTCTTTATTGATAATATAAACAAATTTAGTACTTGCTTACATAAAAATGTTTGTGAAAAAACCGAATTGCAAGCTAAAAATGCAATTTTTTAAAAACTGTCTGCAAAATGTAAGAGTTTCCTAACGTTTTATGGTATGATGAAAGATGCATAGAGATACTATGTGATTTATCTAAAGGGGGAAAAGATTTTAATGAAGACAGATATTCAAATCGCACAGGAAGCTAAATTGCAACCAATTGAAGATGTGGCTGCAAAGTTAGGTATTTCTAATGATGTATTAGAGCCTTACGGTAAAACAAAAGCTAAAATCGATTTTACTAAATTAGATATGGATAACAAGGACTTAGGAAAATTAATTCTTGTTACAGCGATTACTCCAACTCCTGCTGGTGAAGGTAAAACAACTACTTCAATCGGCTTGGCAGACGGAATGTCTAAAATTGGTAAGAAAACAGCAGTTGCTTTACGTGAGCCTTCATTAGGACCAGTATTTGGTATTAAAGGTGGAGCAGCTGGTGGTGGATACGCACAAGTTGTTCCAATGGAAGATATTAACTTACACTTTACTGGAGACTTCCACGCGATTGGAGCAGCAACTAACTTAATCGCTGCCTTATTAGATAACCACATCCACCATGGTAACGCATTAGATATTGATACAAACCGAATTGTATGGCGTCGTGTTGTCGATATGAACGACCGTCAATTACGTAATATTGTAAATGGATTAGGCCGTCGTGTTGATGGAGTAACACGTGAAGATGGTTACGACATCGTTGTAGCTTCTGAAGTAATGGCAGCATTCTGTCTATCTAATAATTTACAAGAATTAAAAGAAAAATTAGGTAATATGATCGTTGCTTACACTCGTAAAGATAATAAGCCAGTTACTGTTAAAGATATTAATGGTGCTGGAGCTGCAACTGCATTACTTAAAGATGCAATCAAGCCAAATATTGTACAAACTTTAGAAGGGACACCAGCTTTTGTGCACGGTGGACCATTCGCAAACATTGCTCACGGATGCAACTCAATTATTGCAACGAAACTAGCAATGAATTATGCAGATTACACAATTACTGAAGCTGGTTTCGGTGCAGACTTAGGTGCTGAGAAATTCTTAGACATCAAATGTCGTCAAGCAGGGATAGCTCCTTCAGCAGTTGTAATCGTTGCAACAATCCGTGCATTGAAGATGCATGGTGGAGTTGATAAAAAAGAATTAGGACCTGAAAATGTAGAAGCTTTACGTAAAGGTATGCCTAACTTAATGCGTCACATTAACAATATTAAGAATGTGTTCGGATTAAACCCAGTAGTAGCTATCAATGCGTTCCCAACTGATACAGATGCCGAAATTGAAGCATTACGTGAAGAATGTGAAAAAGAAGGCGTTAAAGTTGTTCTTTCAACTCACTTCTCTGATGGAGGTGAAGGTGCAACTGAACTAGCTAAGGCTGTAGTTGAAGCATCTGAAAAAGAAAGCAACTTTAAGTTTGCTTATGATGTAGAAGCTTCTATCGAAGAAAAACTTGAAACATTAGTAACTAGAATCTACGGTGGTGCAAAAGTTGAGTTTACTTCAGTAGCTAAGAAGAAAATTAAGCAATTCACCGAGCAAGGACATGGTAAATTACCAATTTGTATGGCTAAAACGCAATATTCATTCTCCGATGATCCTAAATTATTAGGAGCTCCAGAAGGATTTACTGTTACTATCCGTGACTTAACCGTTTCTGCTGGTGCAGGCTTCCTAGTTGCTATGACAGGTGACATTATGAAGATGCCTGGCTTACCAAAAGAACCAGCTGCTAACCGTATTGATGTTGATGAAAAAGGTAACATTGAAGGATTGTTCTAAAAAGAATTGATTCTAAGATAAAATTAATAGTCGAGCGAGTAAATTTTTGCTCGTTCGACTTTTACAGTGTATTGAATAGAAAAGGGAGGATCTTATGGGTAAGATTTTAGATGGTAAAGAAGTTGGGAAAGCAATTCGCGAGCGTACTCGTCAAGAAGCAGAAGCTTTAAGAGAAAAAGGGATTGTTCCTAAATTAGTAGTGTTACGTGTCGATGAAAACCCTTCTTCCATGGCTTATGAAAAAAATGCTATGAAAGTAATGGAAAAATGTGGAATCGAAGCAGAAGCTCGTACTGAATTGGATGCTAAGACCACCGAAGATGTCTTAAAAATTATCGATGAATTAAATGCAGATAAATCTGTGTCAGGCGTTATCATTATGCAACCATTCCCAGAAGGAATTGAGCGAGCAGAAATTGCTGAGCGCTTAAATCCATATAAAGACGTAGATGCCTTGAACCCAGTTAACTTAGGTAAGCTAATTAACAATGATCCAACTGCAATGGCTCCTTCTACAGCACAAGCTTGTATCGAAATTCTTGATTACTATGACTATGAATTAGAGGGTGCTGAAGTTTGTGTTATTGGTTCATCACCAGTTGTTGGTAAGCCATTAGCAGTTATGTTATCAAACCGTAATGCAACTGTTTCAAATACACATGTCTATACTAAAGACAACACTATCCACACTACTTTAGCTGACATTGTGGTCTCAGCTACCGGAGCTTTAGGACTTGTTGGCCCTGACTACATTAAAGAAGGTGCAACAGTAATTGATGTTGGCTTTGGTTACAAAGATGGTAAGGCAACTGGAGATGTTCGCTTTGATGAAGTTGAACCTAAAGCAAGTGCTATCACTCCTGTCCCAGGTGGTGTTGGTTCTGTAACAACAGGTGTTCTGGCTTCACAAGTTGTTAAAGGTGCTAAGCTTCTAAATGGCTTAGAATAGGAGCGCGTAATGAAAGAATTAAAAGTCACAGAATTTATTGACAAGTTAGCTTCTAATGATCCAACTCCTGGTGGAGGGGCTGCAGCGGGCGTTACAGCTGGATTGGGTATTGGTGCTATTTTGATGGCTATGATTTTCTCGCAAAGTGATAAATTGTCTAAAGAGGATCAAACTTTTCTTGCTAAAAAAATTGAAGAGTTTGAAAAAAGTAAAGAGATTTTTGTGAACATTATCGACCGCGATGCAACTGAGTTTGAACCACTTTCTAAAGCGTATGGTATGCCGAGAGCAACAGACGTAGAAAAACAAGTGCGTAATGAAGCAATTCAAAGTGGGTTAGTAATTGCATCTCAACCTCCAGTTGACTTGATTTCAGAAGTCAGCCAAATTGTGGAGGGCTTTGACAAGGTTATTCCTTTAATTAAAAAAATCATCGTTTCCGATGTTGGTGTAGGTCTTCAAATGTTACGTTCGGCTGTTCAGGCTTCTTCATTAAACTTATATATTAATGGAGGACAGCTTAAGGATAAGGAAAAGCAAGAAGAGTATTATGAGCTTGCTAACAACAAGGTCGCTGAATTGTCCTCTCAATTAGATGAATACTACGCACAAGTCAAAGATATTTTAATCAAGTAAGGCGAAGGAGATAGTATAATGACAAACGTTCAATTAGATGAAAATGGATTGAAAAAAACACCTATGTATGACTATTACATCGAAAAAGGATGCAAGATTACAGATTTTGGTGGATGGGGATTACCAATTCAAATCACCAAAATTGCTGAGGAGCACGAGGCAGTTCGTAATGCAGTAGGTTTATTTGACGCTTCACATATGGGAGAGGTTCGTGTTAAATCGGCTAAGATGAATGCTTATGACTGGTGGAACGGATTAATCACTAATGATGTGCATAAAGCTACTTTCAACGGAAAAGCTCAATATACCGCTGTATGTAAAGAAGATGGCGGCATCTTAGATGATTTGATTTATTACCGCCGCAATGATGACGAGTTTGTTGCAACTCCAAACGGCTCTAACCGTGAAAAGATTGTTCAATGGATGCATGATCATAATCAAGAGGGTCAAGTTGAGATCACAGATGAAACTTATGACTGGGGATTAATCGCTGTTCAAGGACCAAATGCTGAAGAATTATTGGCTCGCATTACAGATACTAACTTGAAAGAGATTGAATATTATTCTTATAAGCAAGATCAAGTAGTAGCTGGTTTTGATCGTGTTCAAATCTCACGTACTGGTTATACCGGTGAAGAAGGTTTCGAACTATATATTCCAGCTGAACATATGCTTGAGATTTGGAAGAAATTAGTTGAAGAAGGTCAAGATTTAGGTGTTAAAGAATGTGCGCTAGGAGCACGTGATACTTTACGCCTTGAAGCTGGTTTACCACTGTATGGCAATGACTTCGATGAGAGCGTCAACCCAATCGCAGGTGGTATTGCATTTGCAGCACCAAAAGCTAAAGAAGCAGATTACATCGGAAAAGAAGCAATTGCTGCTTATCGCGCCGGCGATAAGAAAGAAGCGTCTCGAGGATTTAAGATTGACGGCAAACAAATCGCTCGTCATGGTATGGAAGTTAAAAATCAAGAGGGTGAAGTGATTGGGGTAGTAACATCAGGAACGAAATCACCTACATTAGGATACCCTCTAGGTTTCATGCGTGTTGCCACTGATTATAAAGTTGGTGATAAAGTAATTATCGATATCCGCGGTAAAGAAATTGAAGCAGAATTAACTAAGAAAGACTGGTTAGCTGCTAGTAAGTAAATTTAAACTAAAGTGGTTTCATTTTTGTTAAATGTTTGATAAAATGAGCACATAAACAATTTTAAGAAAAGGGGTCATTTATAATGTCACAAGTATTTTTTACAGAAGAACACGAGTTTATTGAAATTTTAGCACCTAACAAAGCACGTGTAGGTATCACTGCTTTTGCTGCAGAGCAATTAGGAGATATCGTTCACGTTGAATTACCAGAAGTCGACGATGAATTCGATGCTGAAGAAGAAATCGCAACAGTAGAATCTGTTAAATCTGTATCTGAAGTATACGCACCTTTTGCAGGTAAAGTAGTTGCGGTGAACGAAGAGTTAGAAGATGCACCAGAATCAGTTAACGAAGATGCTCAAGGTAAAGGATGGTTCTTCGAAATTGAAACTGAAGAAGACATCGATACATCAGAATTCTTAACTGAAGAGCCAGCTGAATAATCATAAATTTTAAAGGTTTGTTTATTAGAGTGACTCTATGTCACTCTAATATTTAAGTCAAAATTGCTATTAATTTAAAAAGTACGAATTAAAGAAAAAAATAGACTAAGGAGCAGATCATGGCAAAATTTAGATATTTACCTAACACAGACCAAGACCGCCAAGCAATGCTAGAAACAATTGGCGTTAAAGATATTATGGATATCTTCTCTGACTTGCCAGAAAATGTACGCCGTACAGGCAAAATGAACTTACCTGAACCACTTTCTGAATTGGAAATTGTTAAAGAACTGACTAGATTGTCGGCTCTAAACACTTCGTCCAGTCAAATGCCTTTTTTCTTAGGTGCTGGAACGTATGACCACCATGTACCTTCGATTGTTAATCATATTATTATGCGTCAAGAGTTCTTAACTGCTTATGTTCCCTACCAACCAGAAGTATCTCAAGGAGAATTGCAAGCATTATTTGAATGGCAAACAATGATTGCTGAACTGACAGGTATGGATTTGGCAAACTGTGGTATGTATGATGGATATAACGCAGTTTCCGAAGCAGCAAACCTTGCGTTTAACCATGTTAAGAAGTCTAAAAAAGTATTAGTTTCTAAAGGGTTAAACCCACAAGCAATTGAAACTGTAAAAACTTACGGTTTCGGTAAAGATTACGCTGTTGAAGAAATAGCACTTGAAAATGAAGTCACAAGTCTTGAAGATTTAAAAGCTAAATTAGATGCTGAAGTAGCGGCAGTTATTGTTCAATATCCAAACTTCTTTGGATCGGTTGAGGATTTAAAAGCAATTAAGTCAGCTTTAGAAGGAACAAAAACATTGTTAATTGTTTCTGCTAATCCATTAGCTCTTGGAAAACTAGAAAAACCAGGTGCTTTTGGAGCAGATATTACTGTTGGAGATGTTCAGCCTTTCGGTATACCAATGTCTTTAGGTGGCCCTCACTGTGGTTACTTTGCCGTTAATGACAAGTTAATGCGTAAGATTCCTTCGCGTATTGTCGGGGAAACAGTAGATGAAGAAGGTAGACGTGGATTCGTTATGACCCTTTCTACACGAGAGCAACATATCCGTCGTGAAAAGGCAACCTCTAACTACTCTTCAAACCAAGCTTTATTCGCTTTAGCATCATCTATTGCTATGTCAGCATACGGTAAGGTTGGTATTCAAGAATTAGCACAGGCTAATATCAATAATACACATTATCTTGCGAAAGAACTAAAAGCAGCAGGTTTTGAAGTTCTTAACACTAGACCGTTTTTCAACGAGTTTGTTATCAAACTAAATAAAGATGTACGTCAAGTCAATAAAGAATTATTTGAAAAAGGATTTGTTGGTGGCTTTGATGCTTCAAAAGCAATTGGTGTTGATAATGCCTATCTACTTTGTGTAACTGAAAAGCGTACCAAAGAAGAAATGGATAAATTTGTAACTGCTTTAGTGGAGGTGGCAAAATAATGATCTTACAAGATTATGATAAATTGATTTTTGAAATTTCGCAAGAAGGGCACACAGCTTATGATTTGCCAGTTTCTGAAGTAGAAGAGTATGACTTATTATCAGAATTAGGAGAATATGCACGTCAAGAACCTGCGCGTTTACCAGAAGCTTCTGAACTACAAATTGTACGTCACTATACAGCACTTTCAAACCGTAACTTTGGTGTTGAATCAGGTCCTTATCCATTAGGATCATGTACAATGAAGTATAATCCAAAGATTAACGAAGATGTAGCTGCTATGGATGGCTTTGCGAATATTCATCCTTTACAAGATCCAGACACTATTCAAGGTGCACTACAATTAATGTATGAATTACAAGAATATTTGAAGGAAATCACTCAATTTCCAGCATTAACTTTACAACCAGCTGCAGGTGCTCAAGGTGAGTTAGCAGCAATATTAGCTTTTAAAGCTTATTTTGAATCCATTGGAGAATTGGAGCAACGTCGAGTAATACTAATTCCTGACTCTGCTCACGGAACAAACCCAGCCACAGCTATGGTAGCTGGTTTCGAAACGGTTGAGCTTCCTTCCACTCCAGAAGGGATTATTGATGTCGAGGCAGTGCGTGCTGCTGTAGGGCCAAATATTGCCGGTATTATGATTACAAACCCATCAACAGCTGGTTTGTTTGAAAAAGATGCTAAGGAAATTGTAGATATTGTTCACGAAGCGGGTGGACTTGCTTATTATGATGGTGCAAACTTAAATGCTATTATGGGATTAACTTCTCCAGGTGCAATGGGCTTTGACGCTTGTCACTTGAACTTACATAAGACCTTTACTGGACCTCATGGTGGTGGAGGACCAGGATCAGGACCAATTGGCGTTGTGGATAAATTAGCACCATTTATTCCTGGACCCAATGTGGTAAAAAATGGCGACAAATATGAGCTTGAAACACCTGAGAAATCTTATGGTCGTATCAAAGGAAACTTTGGAAACTTTGGTGTAAACGTTCGTGCTTATACATACATTCGCTCAATGGGAGCTGAAGGATTACGTCGTGCTTCTGAAGATGCTGTTCTTAATGCTAACTATTTACGAGTACGTGTTAATGAATACTTTGATGCACCATTCCCTAACTTCAACAAAAACGACTTTGTATTGGACTTAAGTCGTCACAAGAAAGATTATGGAGTAACAGCTAAAGATGTTGGTAAGCGACTTTTAGACTTTGGTATTCATGCTCCAACAACTTACTTCCCATTGCATGTTAATGAATGTTTAATGGTTGAGCCGACTGAAACATAATCTAAGCAAGACTTAGATTATGTAGCAGATATCTTAATTAAGATTAATCAAGAGGCTATTAATAATCCTGAAATTGTTCAAACAGCTCCACATAATACACCCGTAAGACGTTTGGATGAAGCAGGAGCTTCTCGTAAGCCAGTTCTAAAATATACTTTTGAGAAACATGAATCAGAATCTGCTGAAGTAGAATAAAAAAATCAAAATCAACTGATCTCGGTCAGTTGATTTTTTGATGGATATAATTTAAAATGTTAAATTGTAACAGCTTCAATTTATTATCATTCATTTCTATATAAACATATTAGAAGGTGGTTTGTCCATGCAAACAGAAAAGGCTATTGAATCCGATATTAATCAACTTTTAGAAAAAATGAAGAAGGGTAAAGTTCGTATAACTCCTCAAAGACGAGCCATCTTAAAAACAATCTTGACAAAAGTCAAGCATCCAAGTGTTGAAGAGATTTACCAGCAAGTTCAACAAGACTATCCACAAATGAGTTTAGCAACAGTTTATAATAATGTTCGTGCTTTTGTGAATGCAGGCATTTTACAAGAGTTGAACATTGATGAAAAAACAAAACACTATGATATTAATGTGCACCCCCACGGACATACAATTTGCGAAGCTTGTGGAAAAATTGAAGATGTTTTTTTAAATCAATTTAATGATATATACACCGAAATAAAAGAGTTAGGTAAATTTAAGGTAAGAGCGATGGAAGTATCCTTTTATGGGTTTTGTCAAGAGTGTTATGAGAAAGAAGCACAAAACAATTAAAGAAAACTGCCAACTTGTTGAATAAGTTGGCAGTTTTTTGCTATGTACTATCTATATCGTATACCCATTACTTTCTCCATACGAGCCAATGTCTGAGAAGCTGTTTCATTAGCTTTAGTTGCACCTATAGAAAGAATATCATAAAGTTCATCGCCTGCGATTAGCTGATTATAACGCTTTTGAATAGGCTCTAAGACAGATACAACTAAATCAGCTAAGTCTGATTTAAAGCGACCATAACCTAAGTCATGATATTGATTAACGATCTTTTTAATTGGCTGTGCACTTAAGCTTGCGTAAATTTCAATTAAGTTGGATAAACCAGCTTGGTTAGCCGTGTCATAATTAACGACTCCAATTGAATCAGTAACAGCTGATTTAATTTTCTTAATGATTTGACGCGGTTCATCCAACATTGAGATTTTACTTTTTTCATTTTCATCTGATTTGGACATTTTTCGACTTGGGTCTTGCAGACTCATAACTCGCTTACCAGCATTTGGATAAATAGGTTCTGGTTTAACTAATATGTCTTCTCCGTAGCGGTTGTTAAAACGGTCTACAAAATTTCTTGTTAATTCAATATGCTGACGCTGGTCATCACCTACTGGAACATATTTAGCATCATAAAGAACTATATCACCAACCATTAATGCCGGGTAACAAAGTAAGCCAGCACCAACTGATTCTTGTTTAGCAGACTTGTCTTTATATTGTGTCATTCGTTCTAGCTCACCTACGCCAATCTGACAGGTAATGAGCCAAGCAATTTGAGAGTGAGCAGGTACTTCTGATTGTACGAATACTGTGGATTTGTTCGGATCGATACCAATCGCTAAATAAAGGGCAGCTAGTTGCTTAGTTTGTCTTACCAATATTTCAGGGTCCTGTGGGACTGTGATGGCATGTTGATTCACAATACAATAGGTTGCTTGATATTTATCTTGTAAATCAACAAATGATTTCATGGCTCCAATATAGTTTCCAAGAGTAGGTATGGAGGATGGTTGTACACCGGAAAAAATGGTCTCTTTCATGATCTTCCTCTTTCTAATGGCTTATATTTACATTAATAATTATAACCTATCTAAAATTAAATGCTAGCTTTTATGAAAAAAGATTGAGTGTTTTCACAAACTGGCAGTTTTTCATCAGTAATTCTAATAAATGTCACACACTAATCATTGATTATAGTTTGCTTTAAAGCATTTTTGTTGCTATAATTCTATATGTAGTACTAAATACTTTGTGAAACTCACTTATTGTATCGAATAGATTTGATTGTTAAATGATAAAATCTTAAGTTCAATAATTGAATATGTACGTGTCTTTAAGAGAGAAGAATGTTCACAAGAGAGGATGATCTTTTAATGGTAACATTATATGTAACTCCAAGTTGCACGTCATGTAGAAAAGCCCGTTCATGGCTAGAAGAAAATAATATTGCATTCGAAGAGCGCAATATTTTCACTGAACCTTTAACGATAAACGAAATAAAAGGTATTTTGCGAATGACAGAGGAAGGGACAGAGGATATCGTTTCAACTCGGTCAAAAGCCTATTCAGAATTAGATGTAGAAATCAGCGAATTACCTTTAAATGATTTTTTTGAGTTAGTTCAAAATCAACCAGGTTTGTTGCGTCGACCAATTATTTTAGATGATAAACGCATTCAGATTGGTTACAACGAGGATGAAATCAGACGTTTCTTGCCTCGAGAAGTAAGAGCTCGCGCATTGCGTCACGCTCGTGCTTTGGTAAATGAATAAACAAAAATTTGAGCCTTCGGGCTCTTTTTTTGAATAAATAGAATTGCATTGGATAAGCTTGCATAGACAATGTATTTTTGCTAAAATTACGGAACATGACATAATGCTTGGTATGTCTGTTTGTAAGTAGTATAATGGATAAGAAGGTGGAGGTGAATTGCTATGGAAATGGAGCATATAAATGATAACCTAATTAAAGTTCTAATTGGATCTGAGGATCTAGAAGAACGGGGTATCGACTTTTTAGACCTAATAGGGGACCAATCACGGATTGAAAAATTCTTTTACTCAATTTTAGAAGAAGTGGATATTGACCATCATTTTCACGATTCAGAAGCTGTGACATTCCAAGTGATTCCTAACAGCGAAGGCTTAGAATTGTATATTAGCCGTGCCAATGTTGAGGAACTTGATGAGGTTTGGGAAGATGAACTAACGAAGCGTCTTAAAGAACGCAAAGAAATGTCCCTGAAGGAATCCTCTAGTGAAAATATGATCGATTCAACTGCTGAATCGAATCAACAAGTAAGCTCCTCTACTAATAAGAAAACTAAGAAGACGGCGATTGAGACGATGATGAATTTATTTAATCCTAAGTCTGAGTCAAAAGATGAAGACTTATCACAAGAGCAACCTATTGAAGGAGTCATTCGTTTTAGTTCATTGGATAATTTTTTAAGACTAGCTCGTGAAATACCAAGCGAATTGCTAGTTTCAGATCTATATTATATGAATTCGCATTATTTCTTGATTCTCTATGATTTAGAACGAACAGTAAGTAAAGATAAACTTGCAACTAAGTTATTGACTCTCTTCGAGTTTGGAGAAATATCAATGGTCACTGCATCTGTTCTAGCAGAACACGGTGAGTTATTAAGAAAAGAAGATGCACTCTTCTTCTTTGGAAATCAATTTTAAATCAATTAAACACCTAACCCCCTTTAGATCTGTATTTCAGATTAAAGGGGGGTTATTAATGTACGCGGCAATAAATCAATTTGGTGAGTTAATCTATGCAAAAGAAGCAAAAAAGGATCAGATTTATGTTTGTCCGTACTGCTTAACTAAAGTAGTTTTAATTAATAAAGAAAAAGGGCGTTCTTACTTCCGACATTTAAAAGCTTGTTCATTAGATATTAAAAATGAGGGTACTTATTTAAAATTTGGTTTAAAAGAGACTCACAGAGGAGAAAGTAAAGAACATAAGCAGGCCAAAAATTTATTACGAGATAATTTCCGAAACTTTGGCTATGAATGTGCGCAAGAGGTTATTTTTGAAAAAATAAATCAGATTGCTGATCTTATGGTCGAAGATAGCTCCTGCGCTTGGATAGTTGAGTATCAAAAATCAGTCATTTCATCAATTGATATGGATAAAAGACAAAAAAATTATCAAGCACTCGGTTTTCAAGTTCAATGGTTAATTGATGATTATTATTTTAAACAACGGGGCTTAAGTACATGGGTTCGACGTTGTATCGCATATTCAAAGAAACTTGGTTATCACGTTTGGACTTTAGATTTAAATCAGTACGAATTAAAATGTTATCACCATATACCTTTAGTTTATAGTTTAAATAATTTAGATATTAAGCTTACAAGCTATTCTTATAAAGAAAATTGGCTATTGGCACTTAATGGAAGCTTAAAAGCAAAGAGCGATGTAAAAAATATTTATTTGAAAAGAAGCGAGTCTAGGAGTATTTCTCTAATTGACTATTCTTTTATTATTCAATCAATAAAATCCAATCTTTCTTATCGTGTTTTCTTAAACCAGCTCTACAACTATCAAATTAACTTGGAAGAAATACCCAGATGGGTTTTTAATAATTGGCAGGTGCAAGCGATGAAAGAGCCTGGCTGGCTGATTTGGATTTGGGCCTTTGAATCAATGTTATGGCTGAATAGAAATTTGAAAATCAACCCTGAAGGAGAGGGGTTAAACTTTTCTTCCTTTTCCTCGAGGATGAATGAACATTTAGATAACAACCACTTTAGTATGTTTCACTTTCCTTTAATGGGCCAATCTAAAACTATATTAGAAGAAACTTTATATATTCTTTATTATGTTCTAAAAAGATTAATGGAGTAAAAACGATTTGTTAGAGAGTCAGAAAAAATTTTTTTAAATCATCTAATTAATTAATGATACCGTTCCCATTTAGGATCTAATTATGATAAACTAAGATTATCATAAGAAAAGGGAGTAATGTTATGTCTACACATAAAGCACGTAAGCGTTCTGAGATAGAAGAAAAATATACCTGGGATTTGTCATCCATGTATAAAGACCAAGAAGCTTTTGAATCGGATTTTACAAAGGCTCAACAAATGATTGGTGATTTGAAGGACTTAGAGGGCACGCTAGGTCGAAGTGCAGATCAGCTTGTTAAAGCGATTGAAACGATGAAAGAAACTGAGAGAATCGTTGAAAACTTATATGTTTATAGTCACTTAATCAGTGATCAAGATCAAACCGTTTCTGCTTCACAAAGCTTACAAGCGCGTACATTGCAATTAATTACTGAATTTGATGGAGCTACAGCTTTCTTTGATCCTGAGCTTTTAGCGATTGATGAGGAGAAACTACAGGAATTTATTAAGACCAATGAGTCATTAAAAAAATACCGTCAGTTTCTAGATAATGCAGTACGTTTTCGCCCACACACTTTAAGCCATGCAGAAGAGCTTTTGTTGGCTAAAGCGGGTGAAATTTTTGCCACACCAAGCAAAACATTTGGCTTATTGACTGATGCCGATTTGAGGTTTCCTACTATCAAGGATGAAGAAGGCCATGAAGTAGAGTTAACGCACTCGGTTTATGGAAAGATGCTTGAATCTTCTGACCGTCGCGTTAGAAAAGAAACTTTCCAAAAATATTATAGTATTTTCGACCAATTTAAAAATACATATGCTAGCTTAATTTCTAGTCAAATGAAAGCTCATAATTATCAAGCAAAAGTACGTCACTTTGACTCTGCTCGACAAGCTGCTCTTTTCCAAAACAATGTGCCAGAGTCAGTGTATGATACATTGTTAGAGGCTGTTCATTCACGTTTAAATCTTTTACATCGTTATGTAGCACTTCGTAAAGACTTACTAGGTGTTGAAGATTTAGAAATGTACGATATGTATACACCTTTATTAGGTGAAGCTCCAATTAAAGTGACTTATGAAGAGGCGCAGTCGATTATTTTGGAAGCTGTAAAACCAATGGGTGAAGACTATGTGGCAATAATGAAGGAAGCTTTTGCTGACCGTTGGATTGACCTTTATGAAAATATCGGTAAACGATCAGGAGCTTATTCTTCAGGAACCTATGATTCTAAGCCATATATTTTAATGAACTGGCAAGACTCAATTAATCACCTTTATACCTTAATTCATGAGCTAGGGCATTCTGCACACTCATACTTAAGTCGCAATAACCAAGAGCATATCTATTCTGGTTATTCTATTTTCTTAGCAGAAATTGCGTCGACTACTAATGAAAACTTATTAACTTATTACTTATTAGACAAATATAAAGATCCCGAAATTCGTCTATTCATCTTAAATCATTTCTTAGACGGAGCTAAAGGTACCGTCTTCCGACAAACACAGTTTGCTGAATTTGAACACTTTATGCATACTGCAGATGCTGAAGGCACACCTTTAACACAGGAGTTTCTTTCAGAAAATTATCGTGAGTTAAATGCTAAATACTACGGGGAGGCAGTTAATTCAGATTCTGAGATTGTGCTAGAGTGGTCACGTATTCCTCACTTCTACTATAATTATTATGTTTTTCAATATGCCACAGGATTCTCGGCAGCAACTTACTTTGCAGCTAAAATCTATCAAGGAGATAAAGAAGCTTTAGAGAATTACAAAGGTTTCTTAAAGTCAGGGTCTTCTAAATATGCTGTAGATACTATGAAAGACGCTGGCTTAGATATGACTCAAGCAAATTATATTTTAGCGACGCTTGATGTTTTTGAAGAAAGGCTCGATGAGTTTGAGTCAATCTTGAAAGAACACCGTTCATAATCAGAAAAGTTTTAAATAAATACCCCCCTCAATAGACGAATACCTATTGAGGGGGTTGTGTGTTTAGCAAGCTATTATTTTTTTGTGGGAAATAGGCCTCTAAGCGATAGATTGGGTGACCTTTGGCTGAGAATTTTTCCTCGTATTCAGTTTGTATGTTTCCTTGAAAATCGCTATGATGAAGATCTAACCATACTTGACGAAAAACGAAACCATATTGACTCATAGAAGCTAAAGAATACTGAAAGAGACTCATATTATCTGTCTTGAAATGAATATCCCCATCAAGTTTTAAAATTGTTTGGTATTGGCTTAAAAATTTAGGGGAAGTTAAACGTCGTTTAGTATGACGAGCCTTGGGCCAAGGATCAGAAAAGTTAAGATATACACGGTTGACTTCTCCATCACTAAAGAAATGGTTCAAATCGCCACCGTGGGCATTAATAATTTGTAAATTTTCTAGTTGGGTATTTAGTTGTAAATCCAGAATAGAAACAGCTACTGAAGTTTGTAATTCGATGGCAATATAGTTGATGTTAGGATGGGCTTTAGCCATTTCAACTATAAATTGTCCTTTACCTGATCCAACTTCAATATGAATGGGTTGATTTTTAGCAAAACGCTTTTGCCATTCCCCCTTAAAGTCTTGGGGATTTTGAGTAACATATTTTGGATAGGCCTTTAATTTATCAGCGGCCCATGGTTTATGACGTAATCTCATAGTCTCTCCTTTTTAATTTTCATAGATGTTTTTTAGCAAAACAACAGTTTCATTGACTTGATAATGACGATCTTCTGCATAATATTCTTTAATCAGATTAAGGCAAGCTAGGAGACTGTACCATTTTACCCGTTTTTGAAAGGAGTCAGTAATAGGAAATTCATAGAGATTAAACCATTGCATCCATTCTGTAGGTGAAAAATAATGACAAAGTAGATAGCAGATATCAAATAGTGGATCAGCAATTTTAACATTATCCCAATCGACTAAGTATAAATGTTGGTCATTTGTTAACAAAAAGTTATTATGATTAAGATCTCCGTGACAGATGCAGTAGTCTATCTCTAAAAAATCTCGATCAATCATGTGCTCCATCTGCTGGATAATATGATTAAAATAGCTGTGAAACTTTAATGAATGGGGTAGACCTTGATAATAATCCTTTATTAAATCTAGAGGTGACGACTCCTGAGCTTTTGCGCGTTTGAGTAGATTCAAAAGAGAATCGTTTTGGTGGATAGAGCGGATCAAATCAATGACTTCTTGGTTAGCCATATCCTGTTTATTTAATAATTGACCCTCCTCCCATTCTTGAGCAGTTAATATGTCTCCCGTATAAGTTCTTTGAGTCCATTTTAGTTTAGGGGTAATGCCTTCAGCAGCTAAAGCAGCGATAAAGGGCGAGGTGTTACGTTTAAAAAAGACTTTTTCGTCTTTACTGACGCCCATATAAGCTTGACCAGTGTTTCCGCTCAATGGGGTTATTTGCCATTCTTCACTATCATGGTACATAACCTCGCTCCTTTCATTAAAGTGATACTCTTTATTCTAACATGCTAATCTTTTAGGTCAACAGCTTTTATTTTTGATTATAAATAATAATATATAGATTATTTTAAAAGTATAAATGGATTAGTAAAATTTGAACATAAGAAAAAGCACCTTAAAGTGCTTAGAAAATGTATGTAAGTTAAGCTTCGAAGGTATTTAAAATTTCTCCAGTATAGATATCTGCAACAAAGTGGTAGTGAACGATCTGGTCATTTTCCTTACGTGAGATGCCTCCTGTGTATACCAATGGACGGGAATTGTAGGTAGTATATTCAATAGGGTCATAATCGATCCAAGAACCTGTGATTTCTCCTTCAAGCGCGAAGGCTTCACGAATACTTTCTAATACCTTACCAGCGTTTAAGGGGCGATTTTCCTTATATAATAGCGTACCTGCAGCACCAATAACAATTCCAGATATCAACACAATTGTTCCTAGTAAGCTGTAATTTTTGTTTTGAGACATATCTTTCCTCCTATTTGTGATAAGTAATCTAACTTCTTATCGCTTTTGAAACTTATCTTGATCATACCATAAATTTTATTTAAAGAATACTTTTCAAACTTGTACGCCAATTGCTTTTAAAGTATTTTTGTGACAGAATAAAAGGAGAATAATAAGTCAAATAAAGATGAGGAGGGTGTGGCTTAGCCACAAATTTTATGAACGATCAAACTTTTGCCTTAATAAAAAAGTTAACTGAATTACAAGGAATCTCAGGTCACGAAAAACGTGTTAGAGACTTCATGCATCAAGAAATGTCTCCGCTTGTTGATGAAATACATCAGTCTAGTTTAGGAAATATCTTTGGTATCAAACATAGTAAGAAAGAGGGAGCACCTCGTTTAATGGTGGCAGCGCATATGGATGAAGTGGGCTTTATGGTTCGTGAAATTACCGATCGAGGCCTTTTCAGAGTAGTCCCAATTGGTGGATGGAACCCTTATGTGATTTCAGCCCAACGCTTTACGTTGCAAACTAAAAAAGGCGATTATCCGGTTGTATCTGGAGCAGTTCCTCCTCATCTCTTAAGAGAAAAAGGCGCTAAATCACAGCTTAAGGCTGATTCTATTCTTTTTGATGCAGGATTTACTTCTAAGGAAGAAGCAGAAGAATTTGGAGTGAGATTAGGCGATCCAATTGTACCCCAAGTGGAAACTATTAAGACAGCAAACGGTAAATCAATTCTGTCTAAAGCATGGGATAACCGTTATGGATGTACAGTTGTATTAGAAACGCTTCGTGAAATTCAAAATGAAGAACTCAATAATGAATTAATTATTGGAGCAAGTGTTCAAGAAGAAGTTGGTTTAAGAGGTATTAGAGGGGGCGTTCATGAATTCCAACCGGATCTTTTTGTAGCGGTGGACTGTTCACCAGCAAATGATATTGAAAAAGCGACTCAAAGTGAAGGGCAATTAGGTGGAGGGTTCTTACTGAGAATCCAAGATCCTGGTATGATTACTCACAAAGGCTTGCGCGAGTATATTGAAGATACTGCAAACACCCATAATATTCCCTACCAATGTTTCTTCTCTAAAGGTGGTACTGATGCTGGAGCTGCTCATACTATGAATAAGGGTGTTCCTAGTGCAGTGATTGGAGTTCCAGCACGTTATATTCACGGCCATCAAACTTTATTTACTATCTCAGATTATGAAGCAGCCAAAGAAATGCTCTTGCATTTAGTACGTAATTTTGATCGCACGACTTATGAAACGATTATTAAATCATAAAAGGAGCAATTAAATGAAAAGTTTAGCATTTTATAATAAAGAAGGAATTGGCGATGTACTTCTTTTAACTAATGGAATAACGGATGAAGATCATCTTAGCTACGAACGCAAAGGGGATGTTACCATAATTAGAGATCAGACAAATGATCAAGTGATGGGTATTAATATTCATCGTTTATCTAAGCATTTTAAAGTGGAGGGTCAAGGTCTTGTTAAATTAAATAAAGAACAAGAAATGCTGGTTAAAAACCTCATTAAAGAGGCAGGCTTTGATTTAGAGGTCGAAATCGATCGAGAAGAAAAATTTGTGGTTGGATTCGTTGAAGAATGTCAAGCTCACGAAGATTCTGACCATTTAAATATTACTCAAACACGAGTGAGCGAAGATGAAGTCTTACAAATTGTTTGTGGAGCAGCTAATATTGCGCAGGGTCAAAAAGTTTTAGTGGCCAAATCAGGTGCAGTGATGCCTTCGGGCGCAATTATATGGCCTGGTGAATTACGAGGTGTTCCTTCTAGAGGTATGATTTGTTCTACCCGAGAGCTTGGTTTAGAAGATATTCAAAATGATCCAGGCATCTGGGTATTGCCGAATCATTTTGAAGTAGGAACAAGTTTAGCAGAAGTAATTCAAAGCTATTAATTTAGAGAAAAATCACAAAGGAGATCGCTATGACTTCTGAATATAAAGGTCCAGCTTTCAAAAAAGGTCATCACTTAGCTGGAAACAAGAAAAGAAAATTTCATCTTGGTATGGGGAGTCATCGTAGTTCTGAACACGCTTTAGAAGAGCCCGCTTTTAAAAAGGTTCAAAAGAAGATAGAATCTAATAGAATGTCAGATAGACCTTCTGATCGGTGGTTTGAATCCGGTTCAGGAATATTAGAAAGCTTTTCAGACAAACCACTATCATCCTCTTATCAAACAGCTTATGGACGGGAAGCAAAGCATTACCGACTTGAAAAAGCTAGTCAAGCCATGCAAAGCAAGAAAACTTTAGATGAACAGTTTGAAAATGAGCCAAATGAGACAAAGTTTTCTTATGCTTATGATATTCCTTTCTTGCATAATAAAGATTATCGTAGGAATAATATGGAAAACAAATTGCAAAAGGATTATAATAACTCATTGTCTACAAGCGAAAGAGAAAAAACTAAACAAGACAATCAAGTAATAGAAGAACGTTTAGCCAATATTGATCATTCCTTGAAAGCAGTTCAACGGATGCAAGAAGGGCATCAAGAGTGTTGGACTATGAAAAAAGTTGACCGTCAGATACTCAAACGTTTAGTGAAAGACAAGCAATCCTTTCTCTTGTTTACTAAGGAGGATAATGAATAATGTTAGATAAAAATACTGTTTATCACTTTGTGGGAATAAAAGGCTCTGGTATGTCTGCCCTTGCTTTGGTTTTACATGGTGAAGGATACCATGTACAAGGCAGTGATGTAGCTACTTATTTCTTTACACAACAAGAATTAGAAAATCAATCCATCAAAATTCTAGAATTTTCAGCCGATAATATCCAAGCGAGGCAAACGATTATAGCAGGCAATGCATTTAATGATGAACACCCTGAGTTAGTGAAAGCGAGAGAATTAGGTCTACCTATTTATCGCTACCATACCTTTATTGGTGACTTATTAAAACAATACACTTCAATTGCTGTCACAGGTTCACACGGTAAGACTTCTACGACTGGTTTGCTGGCCCATACTTTAAAAAAACTAGCTCCTCTTTCTTATCTCATTGGTGATGGTACGGGTTTTGGCGATGAAGAATCTACCTACTTTGCCTTAGAGGCTTGTGAATATCGCCGTCATTTCATGGCCTATCAACCTGATTATGCGATTATCACCAATATTGATTTCGACCATCCAGACTATTATCAATCCATTGAAGATGTCTTTTCAGCCTTTAATGACTTTAGCCACCAAGCAAAAAAAGGAATTATCGCTTGGGGGGATGACCCATTTTTATCTAAATTGCAATCAAATGTTCCTGTCTATCGCTATGGCCTCAATGATAACCAAGAGTTTTATACTGATAATATTCAACGTACGCCAAAAGGCTCTGATTTTGACGTATATATTAAAGGAGAAAAATTTGGACACTTTCACCTTCCTGCTTATGGCGAGCATAATATTTTAAATGCCTTAGCGGTTATTACCTTACTCTATTTAGAAGGATTTAAGGCTAAAGACATTGCTGAACAAATGGCAAGCTTTCAGGGGGTGAAGCGTCGTTTTTCAGTAAGACAAGTTGAAGATTTAATTATTATTGATGACTATGCCCACCATCCAAGTGAGATAAAAGCAACAATTGATGCGGCTCAACAAAAATATCCTAATCGACGGGTAGTAGCAATCTTTCAACCCCATACTTTCAGTCGTACCGTAGCTTTGCTTAATGAATTTGCTGAAGCTTTATCAATTGCAGATCATGTTCATTTAGTTGATATTTTTACTTCAGCTAGAGAACAATCAGGTGATGTCAAAATTGAAGATTTAGCTAGAATGATTAATGAAAAAGTTGAAATTATTTCGAAAGATCATCTTTCACCGCTTATGGATTACAAAGATGAAGTCCTTTTATTCATGGGAGCGGGAGATATCGACCATTTAGCTCGTCAATTTGAAACAGCCTATGCGAGTCTTCATGTAAAAAATTTATAATGTAATTTGATTCTTAAAGCCAGCGAATTCGTTGGCTTTTTGCATAAATAAAGGAGTGACATAATGTCAAAACGTACCATACTTTTAATTGATGGATCGAGTTTAGCCTTTCGTTCTTTCTTTTCAATCCTTGATATTGAACGTTTTAAAAATCGATCAGGTCTTCATACTAATGCTCTTTTCACTTTTAAGAGAATGTTAGATAATGTCTTGAGTCAATTTAAGCCAACCCATGTTTTAGTGGCATTTGATAAGAGTGGTGGCACTTTTCGGACAGAAAAATATCAAGACTATAAAAGTGGACGCCAAAAGACACCTACTGAATTCAAAGAGCAGATGCCATATTTTCGTGTGCTGTTAGAAGCCTATGGGATTAAACATTATTCTTTAAGTAATTATGAAGCGGATGATATTATAGGAACTCTTGCTTATCAAGCAAACCAAGAAGATCAAGTTATTGTCCTATCTGGAGATAAAGATTTAACTCAATTAGCCAGTGATAAAACAACTGTGTATATTACGCGTAAAGGTGTTTCTGACCTAGAAGCATACACCCCTCAATCAATCCAAGAAAAATGGGGGATTGAGCCTTTACAAATTATTGACATGAAAGGTCTTATGGGGGATTCGTCTGATAATTACCCAGGTATTACTAGAGTGGGTGAGAAGACAGCACTTAAATTACTTCATCAGTTTGGTTCAGTAGAAGCCATGTATGATCGCTTAGATGAGTTAAAAGCTTCTAAAATGAAAGAAAACATTATTAATGATGAAGCTAATGCAAGGATGAGTAAAGATTTAGCTCGTATTCTTCATGATGCACCGATAGAATTGACAATTGAGGAGACTCTTTTGCACCAACCAGATTATCAAGCTTTAGCTGAGTTCTATCGTCAAATGGACTTTCAATCCTTCTTGAAAGACTTGCAAGTTGAGCAAGGGGAGTCGAGTACGATTAATCAAGCAGCAGAAGATTTACCTGAAATTTCCATCCAAGTAATCGATTCAGCAGACCGGATTGAACCCACTATCTTACCTGATCAAGCAGTGTATTACAGTGAAATCTTACAGGACAATTATCACTTTGCCCCTATTAAAGCGGTCGCTTGGTTAGACTTTAAACAGAATCAATTGTACATCCTTCCTGAAGACTTAGCTTTTAGCAGTCAAGTTTTTAAAGAGTGGTTAACTAACGAAGACAAGCAAAAAATCTTTTTTGATTATAAACGTGAAGCGGTCATAGCTTCCCGTTACGATACACAAATTAATGGCATAATGATGGATGTTTTGATTGCCACTTATTTAATTGATACAAAAAACAACCAAGAACTTGCGGATGTGGCTAATCTTTTAAATCTGCCAGTGACAGTGCAATACGATGAAACGATCTATGGTAAGGGAGCAAAAAGAGCTTTACCTGAAAATAAGGATCAGTTTTACCAACATTTAGCCAATAAATTACAAACTCTAAAAGCAGTTCAACAACCATTAGAAAATCGTTTAGAAGAACTAGAGATGACAGACCTCTATCATGAAATAGAGTTACCTTTGGCTCAAACCTTAGCCAAGATTGAAATCGGTGGCATAAAGGTTGATCGTTCAACTCTAGATGAAAAAAATGAGCAAGTTCTAATTCGTATGCAAAAAATGGAAGAAGAAATTCATAACATGGCTGGCTCAACTTTCAATGTGAATTCTCCTAAACAATTGGGTATTGTTCTTTTTGAAGATTTAGGCTTGCCTATTATCAAGAAAACAAAAACCGGGTATTCTACAGCAGCTGATGTTTTGGAAAAGTTGAAAGACAAGCATCCCATTGTCCCAGCTATTTTAGCCTATCGACAGATTGCAAAATTACAGTCGACCTATTTAGCAGGGCTTCCACCCTATATTAAAGAAGATGGTAAGATTCACACACGCTTTGTCCAAACTTTAACTCAAACAGGACGTCTTTCATCCACTGATCCTAACTTACAAAACATACCAATCCGAATCGAAGAAGGACGGCTAGTGCGTCAAGCTTTTGTACCAAGCAAGAAGGGCTGGAAGTTATTTGGGGCGGATTATTCACAAATTGAATTACGCGTTTTAGCTCATATTTCGCAAGATCAACACATGCAAGAAGCGTTTAGAAATAATGAAGATATCCACTCTGCTACGGCTAGAAGAGTCTTTAACCTAGAAGATGATCAGGCAGTAGATGCAGACCACCGTCGCCAAGCCAAGGCAGTTAACTTTGGAATAGTATATGGAATTTCTGATTATGGTTTATCACAAAATTTAAACATTACCCGTAAAAAAGCCAAGGCTTTTATTGATCGTTACTTTGAAATGTTTCCGGGCATCAAAACATTTATGGAAACGATTGTGGAAGAAGCTAAAGAAAGAGGCTATGTAAAAACACTCTTCAATCGCCGGCGTTATTTACCGGATATTCACGCTACCAATTTTAATGTTCGTTCCTTTGCAGAACGAACTGCTATGAACTCGCCAATTCAAGGAAGTGCGGCTGATATTATTAAAGTTGCCATGGTTAATTTAGATCAGCGCTTGAAAGAGGAAGACCTTCAATCACGCATGATTTTACAGATACATGACGAATTGATCCTTGAAGGACCAGAAGAAGAAATGTCGATCTTAGAAAAAATAGTTCCACAAGTGATGGAGGAGGCTGCTGATTTGAGTGTTCCACTAAAAGTAGACTATCATTATGGAGATTCTTGGTTGGAGCTTAAATAAATAGAAATAAACTCACAACAAAATGTCTTAGAACTTGAAAATTCTTAAGAATTTAACTTGTGAGTTTTTGATTTATCATATGTAAAAGTTTACTAATTTTTGTTATATTGAGAAACTTAAATTTTTCATTGACGCACTTTTAAAATTAATATAAAATAAAACTAGCCACTTTGAAAGCGTTGTCAAACAGTGGTAAAATAAAAGGAGGTTTTTTATGATTACGAATGGATTTCACTTTATCGCCTTCATGTTACTTTTCATAGGTGTAATGGTTTGGCTTGAAAGCAAGTATAAGGATTCGAAGTTCTTTACTTATGTACCAGCACTGATAATAGTTTATTTTGGAACGATGTTATTTTCAACCTTTGGTTTTTGGCAAGGGGAGGAAGTCTTGGGTGCAAGGGGAGCGATTAAGGATGCTATTCTTCCAGCTATGATCTTTCTAATGCTTCTAAGAGCTGATTTAAGAGATATTGCCAAGTTAGGCTGGAAAATGATCCTATCATTTTTCTCAGCAACAATCACGATTACAATAGGCTTTGTAATCGCTTTCACCCTATTCAAAGGAATCCTATCGCCGGATGCTCCGCTCACGCTTGGTGCCTTAGCAGGTAGTTGGGTAGGTGGCGTCCAAAATATGTCTGCTGTTATGGAATCATTAAATCTTAATAGTGAAAGTATGGGATACACTCTTTTGATTGATTCGATTGATTATTCAATGTGGATAATGTTCTTGTTAGCTATGGTACCTTTTGCTAAAAAGTTTAATAAATGGACCAAGGCTGACACCTCTGTCATAGATAAAGTGAATGAAAATTTAACTATTAAATTTGATAAAATTAGCACAGCCATTGAGCATCATCATATTCTACTGTTATTAGGTTTAGCTTTTAGTTTTACTGCCCTAGCACAAACGATAGCTGGCTACTTACCTGGTAACTTTGAAACAGGCTGGACAATCATTATCGTTACTTTTATTGGTTTAGCGTGCGCTATGACACCTTTAGGTAAGATTCCGGGTGCCCCACAGCTATCTAATGTTTTGTTATATTTATTAATTGGTTTAATTGCAGCTACTTCAAATTTTGCCGAATTAACCCAAGCCCCAGCTTATATTTTAACTGGTTTTGTTATTTTGTTAGTTCACGGCATATTAATGTTAATTATAGCTAAGCTTTTTAAGTTGGATTTATTCACATGTGGGGTGGCTTCATTAGCTAATATAGGTGGAGTAGCATCTGCACCAGTTTTAGCAGCGGCTTATTCTCAATCTTTAGTGCCTATTGCTGTATTAATGGCCTTAATAGGTGTAAGTACGGGAACATTTATTGGAATACTAATTTCAAATCTTTTAGCATTTTTAGCTTAAAATCTTTAAAAACTGTATCTTTTAAGATGTGACAACAATAGACGATTGTTTGAATGATATTTTATCTGTCTACTTGACAGGGGGCATATCAGAAATTCAATCGTCTTTTTTGTGTCCTTATTAAGACAAAATCTTTAAAATAGCTTGAAGCTTCTAAGCTAGGATGAAAGTCCCCCCCTCTTAGTATATAATAATTGGTGTACATAAAAGAAAAGGACGGAAATTATGATAAAATTAATGAAGCAAATCACTCGTTTTGTTTTTGTTGGAGGGACAGCGACCCTACTAGATATGGGGATCCTCTATTTGCTTAATTATCAATTTGGTGTTAATCACCATATTGCCGCAACCATTGCTTTTGTAGTAGCTACCTTTTATAACTATTACCTGTCTATGAAATTTGTTTTTAAAAGTAAGTTTGAAGCAGGAGAACGACATAAAGAATTCCTGGCTTTTTTCATTTTAAGTGTTATCGGATTGCTAATCACCCTAATCGGCTTGGTGATCTTTGTAGATTGGCTCAAGTGGGATGTAATGATTTCTAAGGTACTGATCGGTATTGTTGTGATGATTTTTAATTTCGTGACACGTAAAATTTATTTTGAAGGGGAGGCAGACCTACATTGAAAATAACAATTTTGATTCCCTTTTATAATGAAGAAGAAATGATCGAAAAGACTCACCAAGTTTTAAGTAAAGAATTGAAAACAATGGTTGAGTTCGAATTTGAATTACTTTATGTGAATGATGGCTCCTCCGATCACACCTTAGAATTGATGCGAAAAATTGCTGAACAAGATGAGCGAGTTAAATACCTTTCATTTAGTCGCAATTTTGGTAAGGAGGCTGGAATGTTAGCGGGCTTTGATCATGCCAGTGGCGAAGCAGTTATTATTATGGATGGAGATTTACAAAATCCGCCATATTTAATTAAAGAAATGATTGCTAAATATCAAGAAGGCTATGATGTGGTGAATGCCAAGCGAAGTCGAGATGGCGAACGAAAAACAACCAGTTTTTTTGCAAAAATCTTTTATAAAGTTGCCAACACCATGATGGATGTCGAATTGACGGATGGTGTTTCGGATTTTCGTCTGTTATCACGGCCAGCCATTAATGCTATTACCTCATTAAGAGAGTATAATCGTTTTTCTAAAGGATTATTTTCTTGGATAGGTTTTAAGGAAACGGTCATTGAATATGAAAATGAATTACGACAAGCAGGACAAACAAAATGGTCATTCAAAAAGTCTTTAAACTACGCTTTAGATGGAATCCTATCCTTTTCTAATCATCCCTTAAGAATGATTTTTGGCTTAGGTTTAACTTGTATTGCAATTGCCGGACTCTATATTATATGGTTACTTTTTAACTACTTTAGTGATCCGAGTCAAGCAGTATCAGGTTACTTCACCACTATTTTTACAATTGTATTTTTTGGAGGCGTTCAATTAGTCTCCATTGGGGTTTTAGGTGAATATATTGGTAAAATATTCTATGAGGTAAAGGGAAGGCCTCATTATATTATTGAAGAAAGCAATATTAAGAAGGGGGACCAGGAATGAAGAAAAAAACATGGATTTATGGAATGAGCGGCTTGGCTCCTTTGGCCTTAATGCTGGTAGGGTGGTTTATTAATGATTTCTTTCCTTTTGGAGAAAAGTCTTTCTTAGCTATCGACTTTAATCAGCAATTTATTGATTTATATATATTTATGCGAAATTCTTTTTATTCAGGTGATTTTGGCGCTTTGTTTTATTCTTTTACCAAATCAATTGGAGGAAATATGATTGGGGCTTGGGCTTATTACTTAATGAGTCCTTTCAATATATTTTATTTAATTTTACCCATGAAATGGATAACCTATGCTATATTTTTATCGGTATGGTTGCGGTATGGGGCTATGGGCTTATCTATGGCTTATTATCTTATTAAACGCCATGGTGGCCAAAAAAGACCTTATTTGACTTTGATTTTGGCTACCACCTATGCCTTGAATGGTTTCGCTGTGTCTTATCAAATGACACCTATTTTTATGGATGCATTATGGCTAATGCCTCTGCTACTTGTAGCGCTAGAAAATGTACTGGATGGTAAAAAGCCTTACACCTACATTTTTCTTTTGGCTTCGACTATGATCATTCAATATTATATGGGCTATATGATTTGCTTGTTTATTTTATTCTATAGTTTTTATTATTTGTTTGTTCAATATTACCAAGTACATAAAGACCATTATTTTAAATTTTTAGGACAAAATGTTGTTCGCTTAGGTATGTTTTCTCTAATAGGAATTGGACTGTCAGCTCTATTATTAGTGCCTAACATTTATAACTTACTCTTTTCAAAAGCTGCTTTGGAATCGACTCTATCTTTTGATTGGGAATTACAAATAAATCCATTAGATATCTTTGCTAAGTTAATGATAGGGGCTTTTGATAATGAGTCATGGTCTGCGGGACCGAACTTACCCAACATATATGTTGGGTCCTTAGCTATGGTGGGGGTAATCAGTTATTTCCTATCGAAAACAATTAAAACCAGCCATAAATGGGCGAGCGCTACTGTTTTAACTATCTTCTTCTTTTCTATGACCCATGAATTCACTAGCAAGATTTGGCATATGGGACAAAATCCAGCAGGCTTTTTCTATCGTTTTTCTTGGATTCTAGTCTTTTTCCTTATCTTATTAGCTTATCAAGGACTCAAGGATAAAGTGATTGAAAGCCAGGAAGTTTTCATTGGAATAGCTATTGCCCTCTTAATTCAGTCTGTAGTGATGGTCAAGGAATATTCTTTCCTGACTCCTGAACAAAGACAAGCTTCCGCCTTTATTTTTGGGCTAATGTGGTTGGTTCTTTATTTAGTAAAACAGCCTCACTTTAAATGGCTGCTAGTTTTATTATTAAGTTTTGGAGAGTTAAGTGCCAATGCCTATCTTTCCCAGGGAAGACTAAATCATAACAATGCTTTTAAATTTGAAAATGCACTGGATGTCATTGACGAATCTATTGATAAAATTCGTCCAGACAAAAGCGATTTTTACCGTATCTCTAAAACATTCTATCGGTCTAAAAATGATCCGATGACTTTTAGTTATCCTGGAATGACAACCTTCACCTCTAGTTTAGAAGGCTCTACACGAGATTTGTTCGAAGAACTAGGAAATTCAGCGATTGATGCATCTATTTATTATTATGGTACTCCTTTAACTGATGCTCTATTCGGAGTGAAGTATTTTGTAAATAATGAACCCTTTTCAAGTGATGATCAAGCTGTTATTGATCAGACTTATATTTTTCCAACGGATGTGACACGCCTAGATATTACTAATGAGGCGAATAAGGTAGATGAAACCGATCGATTTACCATTTTCCAAACTCCTAAAACATTGCCGATTGCTTTTGGAGTAAGTAATCAGTTAGCTCAATTGAATTTAATTGAAAACCGACCGATCGCTAACCAAAATGCGATTGCTCAAGCTCTCCTATCAGATGATACAGAAATTTTCAAACTGGTTGAGACCGAGGTGACTTTAACCAACTTAATTCATGGAGCGACACAATCAGGAGGTCAAATCTTTTCTCGTGAAGATAATACACTGGATGGTTCAATGAAGTTGATTTTTACGCCAACTACTGATGATTCCTACTTTGTCGATATTCCGCGCAGTTTATCAACCTATAAGGGAGAAGTCGACATTTTATTAAATGGACAGAATTACGATTATCGCTCTAAATTCGGAGCCAATCAAGTCTTTAATATTGCCCATCAAGCCAAAGGTCAAGAACAAGAGTTGGAGATCATTATTAAGGCTGACCGACAATTCAATTTGACAGATCTGAAGATTTACCAAATGGATCAAAATAAGGTTAACCAAATAATCGAAGACCGGCAGTCAGAGGCCATACAAATAGAAGAGTGGGGCTCCAACTATGTGAGAGGTTCGATTACAATTAAAGATAGCCCTTGGGTGTTTACTTCTATTCCGTACGACCAAGGATGGCAAGTGAAGGTCGATGGAGAACTTGTAGAAGACGAAAAAATATGGGATTCTCTTTTGGCCTTTCAAGTAGAAGCTGGCGAACATCAACTTGAAATGATCTTTCAGCCGAGAGGCCTTTTATTGGGAGCATGCATTACTAGTTTGTCTGCCTTAAGTTTAATTGCTTGGGCTCTTCTAGAGCAAAAGTACGGCAAGTTCTTAATGTTTCATCTAAATGGTGAGTCGTTAAATAAACGACAAATTGGTCGCTCAGCCAAAAAGTCTCCTACTGACCAGCAGGTTGAAAGGTTCAAAATTACAAAAGACCCAACGAATGACATTAAAGTAGAGGAGTAAATTTCAAGATGAGTCAGAAAAAATCTTTAATTATTTCTTGGTCACTTGGCTTTCACTTTCTATCAGCTTATCTAATAACGGCGATTTTAAACATTATGATGTGTCCTGAACTCAATGTTTTGGTCATTCTGGATAATCAAGTGTCCATATTTTCTTTTTTAAGTATGCTTGTTTTAGTTTTTTCACTTTTATTAGCGGGCGATTTTCATTTTTCAAGAGAAGATTTAAGAGGAGAATTTTTTACTATTGTCTTAGTAATATTTTGTCTATTCTTTACATGGCAAAACTCATCCTTAGTAATCGTCTTGGGTGTGTTTTTTCTTTTAATGACCTACTATTGCTATCTCTTTTTCAATAGACTTAAGAAACAATTCATTGTATTGGGAGGAGCTTTTATCTTAGCGATACGCTTCATTTATCTGGCTGTTTTTTTGAATGAAGAAACATTTGTAACAAATAGTTCATCAATGGATAAAAAATTATTAATCTTATTTATTTTAAGTGCTATTTTAGCTTACTTCTTAACTCGTGGAAGTCTTCTGGAACGATTAAATTTAAGAATGAGGTCAGGGAGTTTATGGGCAATATTCTTTCTGTCCATTATATTGTATGCATCAACAGTTGGCTTATGGGTAATTGCTAGAGTTTTAGTCTATGCTTCACCGACTTATGATATGGGCATTTTTTCGCAGATGTTTGAGAGTATGGCGAATGGGATGGGGCCTATTACAACTTTAGAAAGAGGAGAAAAGTTGTCACATTTTGCAGTGCATCTCTCTCCTATTCATTATTTAATTCTGCCTGTTTATTGGCTATTACCGAGTCCTTTGACTATTCAAGCGCTTCAAGTTCTCATTGTAATGTCAGGAGTCATACCTTTATATTTAATACTTAATCAGTTAAAGTGGAGTGTGAAGTATCGAATTGTCTTTCTTTTGCTCTATTTATGGATGCCATCATTGACTAGCGGTCAATTCTATGACTATCATGAAAATTGTTTTTTAGCACCATTAGTTTTATGGTTAATTTATGCCGACCTCAGTCAATCGAGCTGGAAGATGGCGGTAGCAACCCTATTATTATTAGCAGTCAAAGAAGATGCGATTGTTTATGTAATAAGTATCGGGGCTTTCTTTTTATTACAAAATCTTTGGCCCCAAACGTCTAAGGTAAAAAAAGTAATACTGGGGCTTCAGATTATTATACCAATAGCTTATTTTTTCTTTGCTATTACTTGGTTAAGACACTTTGGCACTGGGGCAATGACTAGTCGCTTTGCCAATTTTATGCTGACAGACCAAGAGGGTTTAATCCATGCGGTCTTTAATGCCATAAAAAACCCCGCATTCACATTAGCAAGTATTTTTACTTATGAAAAGTTAAAGTATCTCTTGATTATTTTTGCAAGCCAGGCCTTTTTACCCTTGCTACAAGTTTCATGGCGCCCGTATATTTTATTGTTACCCCTTTTGGTCATCAATCTTGTCAGTGACTGGCCTTATCAAGTCGACTTATTTAAACAATATCACTTTGGGTCGAGCACGCTTATTCTTTTTATGTCTATCATAACCATTGAACATTGGCAAAGAAGAAAAGTGTATCTGTTTCGAACCAAAAAATTCTCATTTGAACAATTATCAAGCTTTTTCATCACCTTATCAATATTAGCAAGCCTTTCGTTTTTTGTAACAATGATAGGCCCTAGAAAGTATGATTATCAATCCTATCAAAACGACACTGAATTTTATCAATCGATTCAAAAGACCTTAGCTAAAATACCAAAAAATAGTAGAGTTGTGACGGTATCCTCATATACGACACCTTTATCAAAAAATTCAGAACTTTATGATCTTTTCTATCATAATAATCGAGAAGTAGACCTTACTATTGATTATGTTGTTTTTAATCGCTCAATTTTAGAAGGTCAATCAGAAGAAAAACAAGTAATTGAAAAATATCTTGCTTCAGGCTATATTGAAAGTGATCTTTCAGGTAGGGATGTTGCTATTTTAGAAGCTAGATAAATTTTTGAACCACCTAATCCTAGGTGGTTTTTAAAATAAGACGATATCATCTTTACTATTCGACATAACCGACAAAGTTCTTCTTTCATGATAAAATAAAAATAGATTTCAGTTTAGGAGTGGGTTAAATGCCAGAATTACCAGAAGTAAATGCTGTCATGATTGGATTGAATCAGTTGGTTCAAGGAAAGACCATAAAAAAAGTAAATGTTTATTGGCCTAGAATAGTAGGGGCTGAAAATGCTGAAGAAGTAAAATTGTTTGCTAATCAGTTAATCGACCAACAAATCATTGAAGTCAAACGAAGAGGAAAATATTTAATATTTATTCTTAGCGATAAGGTTATGATTTCGCATTTGCGAATGGAAGGTAAATATCAATACACTCCTCAAGATCAATTGACATCCTATCAAAAAGATAAGCACACTCATGTCGAATTTATGTTCACTGATGAAACTTTATTGAACTATCATGACGTTAGAAAGTTTGGTCGGATTGAAGTAATAGCGAAAAATGAGCTAGAAAATTATTTTCTCGCCAAGGACTTAGGTCCAGAACCCACAGAAAATGAGTTTGATTTAGCAAGTTTTCAAAAAGACCTATCCAAAATTAATCGTATGATTAAACCTGTTCTCTTAGATCAAAAAACAGTGGCAGGTTTAGGAAATATTTATGTTGATGAATCCTTATTTAGAGCAGGAATCCATCCAGCTAGTTTGGCCAGGTCTGTTCCACTAAGTAATATGCAAGATCTACATCAATCAATCATTGAGGTGATTGATGAAGCGGTCAAGGCAGGAGGCTCATCCGTTCGAACTTACCGCAACAGTTTAGGACAAGCAGGAGAATTTCAACAACAATTGCAAGTGTATGGGCGCAAGGGACAGCCTTGTTTTCGTTGTGGTACTACCGTAGAAAAAACTCAGTTGGCTCAACGAGGCACACATTACTGTCCAAGGTGTCAGAGATATTTTACTTAGTAAAAACAAACATGATCGACTAAACAGGAGGTATAGTATGACGTTTTTGATAGCATTAACAGGAGGAATAGCAACCGGTAAATCAACCGTGGCTCAAATAATTAAAAATTTAAACTATCCAGTTATTGATACGGATCTAATTGCAAGGAAAGTAGTTAAGCCTGGTAGTAAGGGATTAAATAGACTGGTTGAAAGATTTTCTGAAAAAATCCTATTGGGCTCAGGTCATTTAAACCGTCCACTTTTATCGGCAATAGTCTTCAATGATTCTCAAGCTTTAGAAGCCCTTAATCAAATTTTACACCCTTTGATTCTTGAAGAGCTAAGACGTCAAATTAAAACGTTATCTGAACCATTGGTATTCGTTGAAGTGCCCTTGTTATATGAAGTGGGTTGGCAAGCTTTCTTTGATCAGGTGTGGGTGATCTATGCGCCTTATCATAAGCAATTAGAACGCTTGACTCAAAGAGATCAAATCGATCTAGAAATGGCTCAAAGAAAAATTTCTAGTCAAATCCCCACTATCGAAAAAATTGAGCAAGCTGATTTTGTCATTGATACTGAGTTTGACAAAGAGACAGTTGCTGAACAAGTTAATCAAGCATTACAAGACTTATTAAATAAGCTATAATAGAATTAGGAATTACTTTAATGTATTTATATAGAAAGGGGGAGCTTTGATGGAATGTCCAAAGTGTCATCAGCAACAATCCAAAGTAATTGATTCCCGACCCGCAGAAGATGGTGCATCTATCCGACGTAGAAGAGAGTGTATGACTTGTGGTTTTCGTTTTAATACTTATGAACGTATTGAGAGAACACCTTTATTAGTAGTTAAACGTGATGGAACACGTGAAGAGTTTAATCGTGATAAACTCTTGCGTGGTATTGTTAGAGCGGCAGAAAAACGACCGATTAGTCGTGAGCAAATGGAAGAAGTGGTCGGTCACGTTGAAAATAAAATTCGAGAAATTTGTGAACAAGAAATTGCTAGTAAAGATATCGGTGAATTTGTAATGCCTTTATTAATGGAATTAGATGAAGTGGCCTATATTCGTTTTGCTTCGGTATACCGTGAATTCCAATCACGTGAAATGTTTATTAAAGAACTTGAAGCCCTAACGCTACAATCAAAATCATCGGAGCAAGAGGACCATGGTCTTACAGATTAATCCTTATCAACCTTATCAAGTCAAATTAGGCCTTCCTTTATCATTTCAGCAACTTCAATGTTTAACTCAACTTTATCAACCGATTATTGGGGCCGATGCAGTCAGTTTATATTTAACTTTGGCTCACCAACCGAGAGAAAAACTTAATTGGACCTATCGGACGATGCACTCTCGATTATTACCTGTTCTTAATATGGGTATAGGGGATTTCAATCAAGCACGCATTCATTTAGAAGCTGTGAATCTTATAAGGACTTATCGAGATGAAAAGTCACATGATGACTATACACGGCAAACTATTTTCTATGAAATGCAAATGCCTTTGTCAGTGGAACATTTTTTTAAACATCCCCAATTATCATTAGCTCTTTTTAATCAAATAGGTGATGAGTCTTATTATGGCTTGATTCGTCTGTGGAAAAAAGAAGACCTAGGGCAGACAGCATTAAGCGAAATCACCTTACCTTTCGCTGAGGTTATCAATGCTAAAAGCGAAAACTTTCGTCGTAGTGAATTATTTGAAGCGACCGAAGGCATACAATTCCAAGACCAATACTCAAATTTTGAGCTTGATGAAGACAACTTTCAAGATAGATTTGATTTATCTTTCTTTTATCAGATACTAGCCAGTAAACAAGTTGCTAAAGAATTGATAAGCCAAGCTGTCTTGAACCAAATAGCTAGCTTAAGTCAGTTTTATGAACTGGATGAGGAAGCTATGGCGCAAGTTGTTAAACTCGCTCAAAGTCCAGTCACACAACAAATTGATCTTGAATTGTTAAGAACTTATGCAGCAAAATATCAGTATTTTAAGAAACGCGAATATTATGATCAATTAGTCGACCAGTCAGTCAAAGCAAGTCACGAAGAACTTGCTAATTTGAAAAATGATTTAAAAACGAACTATCCAAGCTTTACCGATCAAGAAATTGAAATTATACTTATCTGTCAGCAAATGAATCCAAGTGAATTTTTAAATCAAATTAAAGAAGAAGCAGGCGGATTTGCGACGAGTTCTGAACATTATTATTTAAAAGAACTAATTGAGAAATCACGTCTGCCACAAGCTGTCTTGAACTTTTTAGTTTATTATTTAATCGTTATGGAAGGGCACGCCAATTTTGAAAAAGGAAGATCGAATCGATTGGCTAATGAGTGGCAACAAGTGGGACTATCCAATCCTGCAGAGGCCTTGGAGTTCTTACATAAGCAGAGACTCTTTAAAGAGAAACAAAGTAAAATTAAAGACAAGCAAAAAGCACAATCATCAAAGAACAATTGGACTAACAAAAAAAAATATCAAGAGTTGGTGCCTAGTTGGTTGAAGGAACAACAAAATCCAAAAGCCACTTCTCAAGAAAATGCTAGCAGTAAACCAGTTGAGACAAATGGTAAGAACGCATTGTCAAAGGAGATAGATGATGACTCTATAGACAAAGGCGCAAAACCTTCGTCACAATTAAAAGAAGAAGAAATTCGCAAACGACTAGAGAACTTATTAAATAAGGGGGAAGATTAAGATGCAATCCATCAAACAGCTGATGAAAGATTTTGAAAATCAAACACCCCAATCTGCTTCAAGTCAAGAAATGACAAAAGTGCTTCTCAATTATCCTGCTATTAAGGATTTTATCAATGCTAATCAGGACAAAATTTCACTAGAAATGATCATGAATTCTCTATCCAAACTCAACGAGTATCGGATGGAAAAAGAAGCCATGGCAGCAGGTAAAGAAGGGCAAAACCCTGGTTTTACACCGGAACTTTTTATCAACTATAACTATATAGATGTTACCTATGTGCCCACTCAAAGTTATTTACATCAACAGGCCCAAAGAAAAACAGCTGCTTTAATTGATAATCGGATGATGGCTCTAGATGTTCAAAAAGCAAGGCTTGAAGATTACGACTTAACCAGTCCGCAACGTTTAGTGTTGATGGAAGCTGTCACAACTTTTATTGAAGAGATTAAAGTGAATATTCGTCAAGCCAGAGGTATGTATATCGCTGGACCGTTTGGTGTTGGAAAGACCTATTTATTAGGGGCCTTAGCCAATGCTCTAGCCAGTTTGGGTTATCAAGTATCGATGATTCATTACCCAACCTTTACGATGGAAATGAAGGCTGTGATTGGGCAAGACAATCAATTATTTATGATGTTAGAGCAAATTAAGAAGAAAACAGTTCTAATTATTGATGATATTGGGGCGGAATCGAATTCAGCTTGGTTAAGAGATGATTTATTAGGGGTTATACTCGAACATCGGATGAAGGAATCCTTACCAACATTTTTCACTTCCAACTTCACAATGGCAGAGTTAGAAGTTCATTTAGCTTCTAGTCGTAATGCTTCCGACGTGACGAAAGCGGCAAGAATCATGGAAAGAATTAAATTTTTAACTAAGGAATGGCAATTGACGGGAGAAAATCGCCGCTTATCTAACCGTTAATTTATTAAAGAGAGGAAATCGATGTATGAGAGATGGATTCAAATCAACAGATTTTAAAAAAGAGCAAAGGTTTATATTGCTAGTCCTTGCTATTGCACTGATTATTCAAATAACGGTGGCAGGGTTGTATTTCTTTGTGGAAAAGCAAACTGTTTTATTATTTCCTATGTTTTTAGGGATTTTAGCTAATTTGACTGGCATTGGCAGATTAATGCAATTATGAAACTAATTCTTGCATTTTTTTAAGATTGATGGTTTAATGAATTTAACTCAAGATAAGAAATTAATGAGAAGTCACGAAGTTTAATTCCCTCATTTCAAGAGAGAGGTCGTTTGCTGGAAGACCTTAATGATAATTAGCTTTACCCCTTCTTGAATGCTCGACCCAAGCATGAGTGGTAAGTCGAGACGTCGGAGGCGTTAACTCTATGAGATTATCTTATAAAAGATAATGAACTTGGGTGGAACCACGTCGAATACACGTCCCATTGGTTAGTAATAGCCAATGGGACGTTTTGTTTTAAGTTTAAGTAGTACGGAGGAGGAATCTTATATGTCAACAATTCATTTAACATTACCGGATGGTGCTGTAAGAGAATATCAATCAGGCATCACACCCATGCAAGTAGCAGAATCTATCTCTCGTTCTTTAGCTAAAGCAACCTTAGCAGGTAAATTTGAAGGAGAGATTATTGACCATAATCGACCAATTGAAAAGGATGGGTCAATTGAGATTATCACTAATAAAAGTGACGAAGCTTTACAAATTATGCGTCACTCAACCGCTCACTTAATGGCTCATGCTATGACTCGTTTGTATCCAGGTATTCACTTTGGTGTAGGACCTGCCATTGATTCAGGATTCTATTATGATACTGACAAACCAGATCCAATTACCGAAGAAGAATTGCCAAAAATTGAAAAGGAAATGAAAAAAATTATTTCAGCCAATTATCCAATTGAACGGCGAGTGGTATCGCGTCAAGAGGCTTTAGAGATTTTTAAGGATGATCCTTACAAGCAAGAGTTAATCAATGATTTACCTGAAGACGAAATTATCACCGTCTATACGCAAGAAGATTTTACTGATTTATGTCGTGGAATTCATGTGCCTTCAACTGGTAAGATTAAGACTTTTAAACTCTTGTCACTCGCTGGAGCTTATTGGCGTGGCAATTCTGATAATAAGATGATGCAAAGGGTTTATGGAACAGCATTCTTTAAACAAGAAGATCTAGATGAATTCTTAAGATTACGTGAAGAGGCCAAGGAGCGCGACCACCGTAAATTAGGTAAAGAATTGAACATATTCATGATTAGTCCGGAAGCGGGATCAGGTTTACCTTTCTGGCTACCTAATGGAGCAACTATCCGTCGTACCATCGAACGCTATATTACTGATAAGGAAATTTCATTGGGTTATCAACATGTTTACACTCCAATCATGGCCAAGACGGATCTTTATAAGACCTCGGGACACTGGGATCATTATCAAGATGATATGTTCCCGCCTATGGATATGGGTGACGGTGAGATGCTTGTTCTAAGACCGATGAACTGTCCACACCATATGATGATTTATAAAGATGATATTCATTCCTATCGTGAACTACCTATTCGAATTGCAGAATTAGGGATGATGCATCGTTATGAAAAATCAGGTGCTTTATCAGGCTTGCAGCGTGTTCGTGAAATGACACTTAATGATGCGCATATTTTCGTTCGTCCTGACCAAATTAAAGAGGAATTTAAGCGTGTGTTACAGTTGATTTCTGAGGTATATCAGGACTTTGGCATTACAGATTATCGTTATCGTTTATCATACCGTGATCCTGAGGATACTAAGAAATACTTTGATGATGATGAGATGTGGGAAAAAGCCCAAGCTATGCTTAAAGAAGCTATGGATGAATTAGAATTGGATTACTTTGAAGCGGAAGGGGAAGCAGCTTTCTATGGGCCTAAGTTAGATGTTCAATTCAAAACAGCTATTGGCTTAGAAGAAACCATGTCCACAGTACAATTAGACTTCCTACTTCCAGAACGCTTTGACCTAACTTATGTAGGTGAGGATGGTCAAAATGACCATCGTCCGGTTGTTATCCACCGTGGTGTAGTTTCAACTATGGAACGATTCGTTGCCTACTTAATTGAAGAGTACAAGGGATCCTTCCCTACTTGGTTAGCTCCAGTTCAAGTTGTTCTTTTACCAGTTAATCTCGCAGCCCATGGTGAAAAAGTAGAAGAAATCTATCATGCTTTGAGAAATGTTGGTGTTCGCGTTGAAATGGACTTGCGTAATGAAAAACTTGGCTATAAGATTCGTTCAGCTCAAACTTCTAAAGTTCCTTACCAATTAGTAATTGGGGACAAAGAAGTTGAATCTGGTAATGTGAATGTTCGTCGTTACGGTCAAGAAAATTCAGAATCAGTTTCGGTTGAAGATTTCATTGCAATGATTTTAGCGGATATTAATAATAAATCGAAAAAATAAAAAATTATAATTCTAAACACTTATCGCCCAAATTGTCTTTATTAACTACTTAAAGGCAAATTTGAGACTAAGTGTTTTTTTAATTCACAAAAATTATTTTCTAATAAGGCGGCAGTTATTAGCAATGATCATAGCAGTCTTGTATAGGTGTCATGAAGGCACAGGGTATTTCAAGCTTTTTTATCGGCAGCTCAGTCGTCTACCAAACTTTACTAATGGCGGTTATAGGAGCCCACGCTCGGTTTGATATTTACTCTTTTAACAGCCCTTTATTTACCAGCAAAAGTACCTTTTGCTTTTTCATGGGAATTAATTGGAATTACAATGGTCTTAATGATTGTCTTTGCGGTTTTAGGTGGATTGCTTTCAGTTAGACAAATTGTACGCATTGATCCAAGTCAAGCGATATCTTAGGAGATAAACGTGAAAGCCATAGAAATTAAAAATATTGAAAAAGTTTTAAAGATGGTGACAAAACAATTCAAGCTTTGAAACAGACTAATTTTGAGATTGAACCAAGCGAATTTGTGGCCATAATTGGCCCAGCTGGTTCTGGTGAAAGTACTTTATTATCGATTATTGGAGGGCTCCAAAGTCCTTCAAAAGGTCAAGTCTACTTAAAAGAAGATTTTTCCGCTTTAAGTGATAAAGAACGTACTAAACGCCGCTTTGATAAAATAGGTTTAATTTTACAAGCCTCGAATCTTATTCCTTTTTAAAAGTTAAAGATCAATTCCGCTTAGCTGATGAACCGACGGCTAGTTTAGATAGTGAACGTGCTTTCGAGGTAGTGGATCTTTTAGCAAAAATGACTAAGGAAATAGCATAAGCAACAATTATGGTGACGCATGACACGCGGCTAATATCTAAATGTGACCGATTTTTTAAAATGATAGATGGAAAATTAGAAGAAGCCGATAGCAATGAATATTTAAAAAGCAGATTTCCTTTTTAAAGGAGATCTGCTTTTTAATCATCTAAAATTGTCAAATATTCTTTTAATAAAGTTAGTTATTGGATTATCTCTTCGATTTTCTAAAGTGTTTTTTTCTTGTTCGGTTTGAGACTCATTATCTTCTTCACCATCTATGGAAGTTTCATTAAGCTCTTCTTCAACTTTGGATTGAGTGACTTGGTTAAGGGGTAAGTTTTCATTTTGATATAAATCAGGATGTTCAGCTAAAGCATCAAGAATCAAGGTTAATTGATCATAAGAAGAAGAATAACTTCCATCTTCTTGGATAAAGTTCCCCATGGATAAGGCAATAATTTCACGCCCATTTTCCTTGCCTGTCGCTACAAAACTATCTCCTGCACCATCTGTGAGACCGGATTTAAGGCCATTAATTCCTTCTCTTCCTAATGATTGACCAGGTAAAAGAGGATTAGGGGTATTAAAAACTTGGCTAAAGTCGCCATCTTCCTGGAAAACATAAGTTTTAGCAGAAGAAATATTTAAAATTTCTGGAAATTCTTTAATGACATTTTGAGTCATCAAAGCTAGGTCCTGAGCAGACATTGCGTTTTCATTACTAGCTAGAGACCCAGCCATACGCCAATCTTCAGGTATAAATTCATTAGGGACACCAGAAGTTGTGTATAAATCGAAATCTACAAAGCCCCAATTATTAAGTTGGTCGATCATCGCTTGAACAGCTGCAGTTTCTGAACCATAGATTTCTCGCATCAGTAAAGAGGCTGCATCATTCCCTGAACGCATAATTAAAGCATGAAGTAAATCATCTACAGTATATTTTTGACCAGCTATTAAAGGGGTGCTAGTTAACTCAGGGTTATCAGAGAGTGCTTGAGTTAGATCACTGGGAGCTTCAATTTCACTTGTAATTTTTATTTTCCCATCTTCAATTGCTTTATAAGTAAGATAGGCTGTAAGAATTTTAGTTGTAGAAGCAATTGGATAGGGGATATTACTTCCTCTTTGAGCTAAAATTCGATTTGTTTCAACATCTACCACAATGAAGGATCTTGAACTAATTGAACTATCAAAAAAGCTGGTTAGCTCCTCTGGGTAATCATCTGGCATGACGACCGTCTTGTATTCTTTGGCCTTATTAATATCTCTAGACAGATCAGGTAATTTAGATAAATTTTCAACTTGGGCTGAAATAGCTTGATTGAATAAATTGCTAAAAAGCATGACTAAAACAAGTTTTTTAAAAAAATTTTGCCAATTTATTGAATGTATAGGCATAGGCTGTCCTCCTTAAAATGGGTGTGACTAACGTTAAAACTAGTCAATAAACTATTCTTTATTATAGCGAAATCTCAATTTAAGTCCAATTGAGATATGAAATTTAAAAAAATCAAAGAAGCATCAAATTTCGTTCACAGTTATGAAAAGCGCAATTTTAAATGTTGATTGGTAAAAATAAAAGAGATTACAACATAGTAATTTTTGATAAAATAGTTTTATTTATTGGGAGAAATTTAATAGAGAGACCACTCATTGATAATAAGGTTAAGTTTTCCCATAAATTGATCCACTGTCCCAATTTCTCTTTTCATTAGAACCAGAGCATAGATAGGGTGTCCATTTTCAAAATAAATAGCTGTACCGTGATAGGCATAATCCAGTTGTCCATATTTAGCAGCCATACCACCTTTGATATAAAGCTTAAAGTGTTGATCTTTTTCAGAAATGGATATGTATCTAACTAGAGGTAAATATTCTTTATCTTGGGCAATTTGTTTTAGTTAAACTAATAAAGTATTAGGAGTAGCATAGTTATATTGATCATAAAGACTTTCTGTCTTTTGACTAGCCCCTGATTTTTCAACCAAATCACGTTTAAAGTCTCCAAAATTGTTTTGATAATAATTAATCAGAATGTTTCAAGCGATGTTATTTGAATACACTAATAAATTTTCAATCAGCTCTTCTAATTGGTATTCAGACTGAATGGGACTATGGGTATTTTTTTCTGCACCTGATTCAAAATCAACATTGCTGGCAGGCAATTGACTTTTCCAGTTAAGTTTTCCCTCTTCAATTAATTAGATGTAAAGAACAGCCGTTCCAACTTTATTGCTAGAAGGAGCATATTGGCCGATAATTTCGTTTAAAAAGTGAGATTCTTTAGTGAAAAATTATAGTAGGAAATGCCTAGACGAGAAGATGGGGAATTATAGTCATTTATTAAATCATTCACTAAATCAGTAACTGAACGATAGGAATCATAATTTCTTGAATAGGATGTAACTTGATGTTCTTCAATCCGATTTTTTCATCCATGCTGGTTTCTTGAGTCTCAATAGTTGTACTTAGTCTTTCTGACGCAGTTGTAATAGATTCTTCGCTATCAGAAGGAGAATGAGAGTCCTGCTGACAGTCAACTAGAAATATCATAAAAAAGCTAATAAAAAGTTTTTTATCGACATGAGCATTTCCTAAGATAATGTAAGAAATACGGTGTCAACCACATAAACATTGAACTTATTTCTAAATAACGAGTCCATTTAAGCTTTGAGATGAACTGTATTTGGTTAATAATAACTACTTTATGAATAATCTTCAAGATAAAATCTGTTTTTACTTAATGAATATATAGAGCATCTTTTGCTATAATAATAAATATTAGTCATGGAGGTGGATGGTAGTGAATTTGAAATCTTTGACTCAAAGTGAAAATCTTGAAGGTAATTTATTCTTATTGGTGTCAGTTTCAGTCTTATTACCTTTTTATGTTGGTAGCGCTGTTATTTTTTTAACAACCTTATATCTTCTATTTCAACACCGTCGAGACTTGAGACAGATAATGCGCAAACAGAGTTGGTTATTTATCTTTTTGATATATAGTTTAATCATATCAATCTACTTTAGGAATTATATCGGAGTTGCCGTCACATTTGTTCTTTTTTTACTTTTTTTACTATTTAATTTTTATTTTCAAATAATGACTCCTCAGCTTTTTTTAAAACAGATAAAAATTTTCACATGGGGGTCTATCCCGTTAGCTTTGCTAGCGTTTGTAAGATATACTTACTATGTTTTTATGAATGGTTACGATTTATTTTATATTTTTAAGTATCATAATCCGCAAATTCGTGCAGAAGCAACGTTTTTTAATCCTAATTATTATGGACTATATATTGCCATGGTTTTAGTAATGGCTATTTATTTAATGGCGAAAACAAAGCGACCACTTGATCGTTGGTTATCGATGATAGTCATCTTCTTAAATTTAATTAGTTTATTTTTAACTGCTTCGAGATGGTCTATTCCTACTTGTATTGTAGGGATTGTCCTTATGGTATTTTTCTTAAAGCCTAAAATAGCATGGGGGATTGGTTTTGCTTTAGCAGGAGGTTTTTTAACTTTGTTTATAAAACCTGAATTATTACCTAGGTTTACTACTTTGGCGCATGCTTTTGATGACCGTTTTGCAATTTGGTATACTGGATGGCAAATATTTATAACAAGCCCCTTAATCGGAAGAGGGCCTATGGCTTATGTTACCTTTTATTATTTGTTTGCAGATCAAGGAAAAATGCATGCCCACCAGTTATTGATTGATACACTAGCTAATTACGGTATTGTAGGTCTAATGGTTTTAACAATGGCTTTTAGTCATTACTTTAGGAATGTAGTTGAACGAGTCTTCCAACCTAAAATTAGACTAGAATTAGGTCTCATTGTGTCAATATTAGTAATCGTTCTTTTTCACGGTATGATGGATGTGGGAATTTTTTGGATACAAACAGGCTATATCTTACTAAGTATTCTAGTGGTCCCTTTTTGTGTTCTCGAACAATTGGAAAATGAAGTTTAAAAGTATGTTGATCAAATAATTTTGAATACAAAATTCACCCACGCAACTTTTGTTGAAGAAGTTGCGTGGGTGATGTGATTATTATTGAATCTGTTGGTAATGGTACCATTCATTTACGCGTAAATTTAAATCCCCCATAAAATTATCGAGTGTACCCAGATCGTTGGTCATTAGCACTAGACTATATATAGGCTTTCCATCTTCGAAGTATATACCTGTATCGTGATAACCATTACCATACTGACCATATTTAGTAGCCATTCCTTTATCAACGTACAGCTTGAATCGTTGTCCTTTTTGTGCGATTAACATGTAGTTTATAATAGGTTGATAGCTATCATCGAAAGCAATTTTATTAAGATAACCGATTAGCATATTGGGTGTCGCATAGTTCATATTTTGAGTTAAAGCAATCGGTTTATTATTAATGCCTGATAGTTCGATTAAGTCATTGCGATAATCACCATAATTTTCGTAATAATAATCGATTAAAATGTTCCAGGCAGTATTATCTGAATAGACTAGAAGGTTAGAAATCAATTCCTCTAAGCTATAATATGAGCGCAAGGGATTATTGGTGATTCTACCATCACCTTCTTCTAAATCCTTTTCGCTAGCAGGCAGTTGACTATCCCAACTTAGGACACCTGCTTCAATTAGGTCGAGATATAGGACGGAGGTTCCCACTTTGTTGGTAGAAGCTGCATGACGTGCTTCATTTTCGTTTAAGTAATAGGATTCTTCACTTACAAAATTTTGATAAGCAATACCTAGCTTAGAAGAATCAAAGCCATATTCATCAATTAAATCTTCGATAATTTCTTGAACGGAGTCATATTGATCGTAATCTAAGGAAAATGATGAAGCGGCTGGTTGTTGTTCGGTATCATCTTCTTGTGTAGTTTCAATAGTTGTTTTTCCACTACTTGCAGAGGTGGTTTCTTCCTTATCGGTTGTTCCGTCATCTTCAACTATTGGTTTATCTTCTTTAACTGTTTCGGTACTTTCGTTAGGCTCTATGGAAGAAACTTCTAAGTCTTCGTTTGTCTCTTCTTTATCATCGTTTGACTTGTTTTGCTTTTTTATAATTGCTTTTCTTAATTTGTCAGTTTTGGATAAAGTTGTTTCTCTACTCTCTTCTTTAGTAGAAGATATTTGATCATCTTCATCAGCAACTGACTTTTCAAGTGAGGAAGAAGGTTGACTTTGTAATGATTGTGAATCCTCTAATGAAGCTTGATTGTTAGATGAGTCAACTGAAGAGCTTTTCACTTCAGGGGATGAGGTATTTTGGCAAGCTGTTAACAGCCCTATCATAATCGTTCCTATTATAATTTTTTTTAAGTCCATTAAAAAACTCCTAATATTTAGATTTCTGCAGTATTATATCATCAATTATGATTAATAGCTAAAGGAAATTTGCGCTCTAAGAATTTGAGGACGAGACGTTAAGACATAAGCATGCCCATTTAGAAGCACCTTGTGTAACATATGTTTGACAACTCTAGACACTCTAGAATGCTCTAAGAATTTTAACTTGATTTATCAAATGAAGTGTGATACACTGTATAAGTTGAGAAAACAAGTAGAAACAAACCGTTTCTCGCCGGACATTAGAAGATGTAGGGCAAATCATTTATGGAGCAGAAAATTCTGTTTTTGTAAATTGATAGAGACGGCACGTATACAAACGGGCTGTTTTTTGTTTTTATTTGTCACTCATAAAAATTATGGAGGTGGACTCATATCGCTAAAGAAGCATTGATTAATGGGCAAATTCGCGCTAAGGAATTGCGCGTCATCGGTGATAATGGAGAACAAATTGGAGTTAAATCGCTACAAGACGCTTTAACGATTGCTGAATCTTTTGATTTGGACCTCGTGCTCGTTTCACCGCAAGCTAATCCGCCAGTTGCACGGATTATGGATTACGGTAAATATCGCTACGAGTTACAGAAAAAAGAAAAAGAACAACGTAAGAATACAAAAGTAGTCAGTGTTAAAGAAGTACGTCTCAGTCCTTCAATTGATGACCATGATTACCAGACGAAATTACGTCAAGCAATCAAGTTCTTGGAAAAAGGCGATAAAGTGAAAGCAAGTATCCGGTTTAGAGGACGGTCAATTACCCATAAGGATTTAGGTTTAGATGTTTTGGAAGACTTTATTGAAGATACAAAAGAAGTTTCGACCGTTGAGTCAAAACCTAAAATGGAAGGCCGTAGTATGTTTACCATACTCGCACCCTCGTCAGAATCATAATACGATTAATAAGTAGGAATATAGGAGGATTATTATGCCAAAACAAAAAACTCACCGCGGTTTAGCAAAACGCGTTAAGAAAACAGGTACAGGTAAATTGAAACGTTCACGTGCATTTACTTCCCACCGTTTCCACGGTAAAACTAAAAAGCAACGTCGTCAACTACGTAAATCAGCTTTAGTTTCTGCTTCAGATATGAAACGTATTAAGCAACAAATTTCAGCTTTATAGGAATAAAGGAGGAAGAAAATCATGGCACGCGTAAAAGGTGGATATGTTACACGTCAACGTCGTAAACGTACATTAAAATTAGCTAAAGGTTATTACGGAGCAAAGTCAAAATTATTTAAGACAGCTAAGCAGCAAGTTATGAAGTCATACATGTATGCTTTTCGTGACCGTCGTCAAACCAAACGTAATTTCCGTCGTTTGTGGATTACACGTATTAATGCAGCAGCTCGTCAAAATGATATGAGTTACTCTGTATTAATGAATGGTTTGAAAAAAGCCGGAATCGAAATTAACCGTAAAATGTTAGCAGATATTGCTATCAATGATGCAGCAGCATTTACTGCTTTGGTTGAGGAAGCCAAAAAAGCATTAGTTTAAAAAATAGACTCTATATCAAATAGGGCTGATGATAAATTAAGGAGACTAAGCAGTTAATATCTGTTTGGTCTCTTTTTCTTTTTCTTCGGATACAAATTGTCTCGCGTTAAAAGATTTTATCTTTAAAATGATAATAGTTTCGGGAGTCATGGACATTGCGCTTAAGCACTTTAAATTTATTGATCACCCCTTAGTTAGTTCAGGATGGTTGAAGGTAATCTCAAGAAAGTTGTTGGGATTCCGAAGGTTCTTCTTAACCTAGATGATAGCCGGGAGGTTGAATTGTCACGGAGTAAGACCTTAAATGCTTTGTGACTAAATTTTTCTAAGGGATAGTGTAGCTTTTGTATCATTTGATAGGTGCTTTTAAACACTTGCTTCTGATTTTATAGGTCATTGTCCCTATTGTCGGTATTGTTCAAAAACAGTCCCCCAATATCTTTTGATTTATTGTAGAGCGCCTGTCTCTATGATGTACTTGATTTATCCAATGAATGTGCAACCGATTTAATTCAGGATTAAGGGATTGAACAACGATATGAAACCGTTCAATAATAATCAAAGTATTAGGGCTCAATTGGCAAGTTAAGGCAATGTAGGCTGTGTATCAGTCAATGAAAATAGTTTTTACCTTATTTTATTCATGATGACTATAACGGTAAAAGTACTTTTTTAGATATTTTAAGTGACATCTTCTACAACATCTATGATTTGATGGGGAATGACATTGCACTAGCAAAGCTTACAGCCCCCTTCACTGTTGGAATTGACTTAAACTTATCAAACAAATCTTTTAAGGGAGGGTCGGTGGCCGTTTATGAGAAACGGAAGCGAAGGCAATTATGACATGATGCATTTATAGATAGATATGTTTGATAAGCAATCATCTTTTTTGAGGGCGTGTGAATTGTTAAACACGCTATTTTTGTTTGGTAGCACTAGAGATGAAACAATGTATCTACAAGGGCTTATTCTGAGCAGGAAAGTGTGGTGATCAAAGCTTGTTTGTTCAGACAAAAACAGACCTTTCCTAAGCCTTATAAGGAGCTAATAATAGGTAAATAGTTAGCCTTTTAATGACAGTCTTTTCTTTATGATAGTAGGAGCAAGGATGAAAAGGGTGAACAGGAGAACTTAAGGCGCAAGAAATATAGTGATTATTTTTGACTTGTGCGACTCAATTATGAGAGAAATTAATGTTTGGGTCTTTAGTATTGAGGACTGTTCTATCTTATTAGTCATGTACAGACTTCTTTCTATATAGTAGAACATGCTTTTAATACATTAAATGTCTGTGTTTTTGTGAATGATCCCTATAATTTATAGAATCATAATATGTTGAAGCCAAAGTCAAGGGAATCTTGATTTTGGTTTTTTGTTTTATATGGAAGTAAACATTTTGAAACATAATTAAATTTAAAAAGAATAGTTTCTTGATACTAATAGAAAAGTTATTTTTCTTTTACGTTCAATTAGTTAAAAGTTAATTAGTAGGAAATTTTTAATATGAAATTTAACCATAACACTACTACAATTCACAATGTTGTGGTAATATGGGATAAAGTACATGTAATTGTGTAGATTATGAAAGTCCATATAAAGCCCCTTTTACGGCGCGATGTTTTTGCTATAAAACATACCTAGTAGATTTTTATAGAGGCTAAGAACATCTTACATTGAATAATGAAGAGTTTAAAGCATTATTAAATAATCGATAAAGGGGAATGTCTCTAAAACATTTAATAACCATGTTTAAAAAAGTAATGAATAATTGACAAAAACAATTTATTCAAGCTGATGGTTACAGGTGATTCGAAGGGTGTCAGAGTCAAAGGATATATATGACAATGGCTCAGTTCGATAAGAAAGCGTATTAAATTTGATCAACAAGAGACTGTTAAAACATTGCAGTGTAATTCACACAGGATTATGGGCTTGACTTAATATTATGGGTATAAAGACACTAATGTGAGAGATTTTATGAATTAGAAAGGAGTTATATGAAGAAATTATCAGCAAGGATAAAGTGAGTTTGAGCAAAAGTTAATAAGGAGGCGAATTGTAATGAATAAAAAAATAATGGTTAATTTAGTGTTGACAATGATGCTTGTGTTGAATATCGTTTTCTCACCACAAACGATGTACGCAGTTTCGCAGGTGTTTGATACAGATACTACTACCATGGTAAAGAATGAAAAAATTGTCGATGGCCAAGTGCTCGAAACTAGGACTAAGAATAAAGCTGGCGAACAAAAAGATGTGGATAATAACATTTTAAAGGATGAAACCCTTCTGGAAGAGATAGGAGATGATAATCTAAACGAAGAGACACAAGTGGATAATTCAAACAACTCAGAAGATGATGCAGAACATCTTCCTCAAAAGAAAACAGAAGTCCCAGTGGATAAAGCGCCAGAAGGCATCAACAATATTGATCCTCCGATAGATGAAACGGCTGTAGAGAATGAAATGGTTCCTGAAAACGCTACTTTTAGTGTCCTTCAAGGTAACTGGGTGAAAAATGTTGTTATGACTGTCACCACAACAGACAATAACACATTCATTTTACCTGATGGGGAATCGATAACTTTTACTCCATCAGAATTAAATGCTTTAATACTTGATTATATTCTAGTTAGTCCTCCTAATACGGTAATAAATGCTGGGGACACTTATACTATTGTTTTGCCAGAAATTTTTGAAGGAAGTTCCGCAGCTGTTTCACTTCTGGTGGAAGGTACAGAAGTGGGTACTTATACTGTAACTAATGGGGAAGTTGCCATTCTTTTTAATGATAAGGCTAAGGAATTTGATGATTTAAATATAAACATAAAGATTTCTGGACAGTTCGATACAACACAATTGATTGAAGAAGAAGTTATTGAGGTTGTCATTCCATACGGTGAAGGAGGTTTTTTTACAACAACTATCATTGCTGAGGAAATACCTTATGACGGGGAAGATAAAAAAATAGCAGGACAACCCTATATTTTTGATGAAAACGGAGAAAAAGTATATAAAGATGTAACTGGACAACCAGTGACAAACCCTACACATATAGATTGGACCGTTCGATTAAATGATAGTATGGCCACCGTTTCAGAGGCTACATATACCGATTATTTTGGTGATGATTTAGAGCTTTTACCAGAAAGTATCTTAGTTGAAAAGCTCATTCGTAATTACGAAAACCAAGTGATAGGCCAAGAAGAAGTAGTGGTTGCACCGTTAATAAGTGATTCGCGCTTTGAAATTGACTTAGGGTCAATTGAAGATGCCTATGATATTAGCTATACTACATTAATTAATCGACCGAATGGGGGAGGAGCTAAAACTATCAGTAATACTGGATTAATTTTCCTAGATGGTTCAGAAACTCCTGTTTCTGATAGTTTTGAGGGAACGTGGTATGAAGATCTACCGACTATTACTAAACAAGGTTCAATCTCAGAGCAAGATCCCTCGATAATTGATTGGGAAGTTACTTATAATTATGGCCAGGAAGATCTTGGGACAGTAATTTTAGAAGATTTAATAAGTGGAGTGGACTCTCAAACGAAGAATATTACAGAAAAAATTAAACTTTTAAAAGATACGATTAAAGTGCGTAAGGTTGTTCCTGATAGTAACGGCAATGTTTTAAACCCAGAAGATTTCACACCAGTTAGTGGAAGCTTTCCTTTAGAACTTAATGCTCAAGGACAAGCCTATTATATTACTTTTTCGACAGAAGTAGAATTGGGTGTTCAGGGGACAGTCACTAATATTATCTCTGATAATCTAGATCCACAAAATAGTGCAACCGACTCGGTTGTTATAAATACTATTCCAACTTTTGGTAAAGCTGGGGAGCAATTGGTAGATGATGAAGGTAAGCCATATATTGAATGGAAAATTACCCTTAATTCGCAAAGAATCAATATGGGTAGCATGACAATTCGAGATGTGTTTGATCAAAGTTTATTAGACTTTAATGTTGCAGATTTATCTTCATATGAATTATACCAAGATGAGATAACAACAGAAAAGTTAATTGATAATAGTAATTACTACATTCGTAATTATACACATAGCGATAATCGAGAAGGATTTGCTCTGACTGTCCAGAATGCAGGACCTCATAAGTATATATTTGTTTATCGAACATATTACACGACAGCAGGACTGCAAGAACCTAATATAGCTAATAATGCTGAACTCGTTTACTTATTCGGTGAGGAAAGTGGACCTGGAATTTCTTTTGATGTTAACTTAGCAGGTCCTAAAGCAGGAATAAAAAAAGTTGGTTCTTATGTAACTAGCGAAGATAAAACTGAGCAATTTATTGAATGGAAGATTACTTTTAATGAAAGTAATATTAATCTTACTAAACCAATAATTGAAGATAGTTTTAGTAGTGGCAATTATAAGTATGTAAATGATTCTTTTGAATTAACTTCTACAAATGAAGGTGCTTTGGCTTTTGATCCTACTGCATTAATAATGAATCCAAGTCAAGGATTTACCTATCAATTTGGTACTGATACCAATGCTACTTATACTATTAAATATCTTACAACCGTAGATGACGCCAATAACCTCGACCAAATAAATAAAGTTACTTTAGATTGGCAAGGTGGTAAGGAAGAAGCAACAGCTAATGTTTATAAACGTCAAGCAGGTATTAATAAGAAAGCTAACATTGTGATTGATGCTGAAGGTAATAAACACATTAATTGGATTATTAATTTCAATACAAAAAAAGCCGTTTTAGCTAATGTAGTAATCACTGATCAATATTCTCCGTCAACAGCAGACCTGTCTAATATTCTTCTATATAGAGACGGAGAGGAAGTTGATCCTAGCCAATACCAGGTCATTGAAGAAAGTCAAGGATCATTTGAACTTATATTAGGAGACATTGATGCAGTTCCGTATACGCTCACATATACAACTAGTCTTTCGTCAGGAGAAGAAGTAAATCTTATTCAAAACAAAGCGTTATTAACTTATACAAACGGGAGTGAGCTAGCCTTTATAAAAGTTCCGAGCCCTGCTTTATCGGTTAACAAAGAAGCAGTGAGCCTAGACAAGACTCCAGATAATCCTGTTATCTCATGGGAAATAACTGCGAATGCGAACACATCAAATCTCATTAACTTAGTAGATCCTGTTTTAACAGACACAATACCAGGCGATCAAGCTTTAATTCAAGATAGCATTAAAGTTTATGATCAAAGTGGCACCCTTATTACCGACAATCTTAATGTGACAATTAACACTGATTCCAATAGTTTCGTCATTCAACTACCAAACGGATCTTATCAATACAAAGTACAATATGACACGGAAATTTTGCAATTCCCATCATTCCATGAAAGTGTTTTGGACAGATATACTAATTCAACTACTTTATCAATGATATACGAAAAAGAAGATGTTGTCGCTAGTGTATCAGATACAGCCTACTTGGATTATTTTGCAAATAACAACAGTGGATTGGTTGCTAAAACAGGGACACAGAACCAATTAACCGAAAACATTGATTGGACAGTTACCGTGAATGAGGAAGGTCTGACAATCAAGAATCCAATAATAGAAGATCAACTTTCGGATAAACATAGTTATCTAACTGATTCATTTAAAGTTAGAGATAGCGCAAATAATCTTTTGAATATTAATGAAGACTATTCAATTACTTTCGCTGAAGATGACAGAAGTTTCAAGTTGACTTTAAACGATACAATAACACAAGCTATTACAATTTCTTACTCCACACGATTAAATGATAATTTAATTGGTACTTATCAGGTTACTAATACCATTACATTAAAGGGCGGAGAAGAGAGAAAAATTATTAAAGAAACAGTTACTGAAACAACTGCTCAACAGTATCAATTTGGTGGAGGCGGAACAGGGAGAAAACTTGATTTTAAAATTCTCAAAAAGGCTAAAAGTGGAAAAGCTATACGAGATGTTGGATTTAAGATTGAAAACATAGACATTCATGGAAATGTCGATACGGTAGTATCGGAAGTATTTACAAGCGAGGAAGGTATTTATATTTCAGATAAATTGAGAGATGGAAAATATATTCTCACTGAGACATCAACTCCTGAAGGTTTTAAAACACTTGCATCATCAATTTATTTTACAATTAACTATTCGGTTGACAATCCACAGTCTTACGAATTACAATTACTTAATTCAAATGGAGAAGTTGCCGAGATACCTAATGTATCAACCAATGGTAATGTAATAACAATCATCAATGAACCCAAAGAGGTTAAGACTCCGTTAAAAGCAAAGAAGATTTTAAGAGGTCTAAATTTAGCTGACGGACAGTTTCATTTTGAATTACTAAATGAGGATGGAGAGATTATTTCTCGAGCTAAGAACGATGTTAATGGTAATATAGTGTTTGAAGCGCTTACTTTTGACACAATAGGTGATTACCAATATATGATACGTGAAAAAATAGATCAACAGGCAGGGGTAACTTATGATACAAATCAATATAATGTATTAATATCAGTCACCTACGATGAACAAGGGCACTTAGCAACTAATATCCAATACGAAGAGGATGATCTACCTACCTTTAAAAACTCTTATACGCCTAAAGTTGGAAAACTATCATTATTGGCTGAAAAAAAATTAGAGGGTCTTTCTCTAGAAAAAGACCAGTTTAATTTCCAAGTATTTAATGAAAATGAAGAAGTTGTTGCAACAGGTACGAATGATAGCAATGGAAAAGTTGTTTTCAGTGAATTAACCTTTGATAAAATTGGAGTATATAAGTATAAAATTGGTGAAAAGAAAGATAACCAGCTAGGTATTGCGTATGATCAAACAACCTATGATGTGATCGTTAAGGTAACCGATGACGAGAAGGGTCAATTACAATTGGTTGTAGAATATCCTAACAATAAGGTTCCTGTCTTTACCAATGTATATACTACTCAACCAGGAAAAGCTTCATTAATTGCTAAAAAAGAATTAACAGGTCTTGATTTAATAGCTGGTCAATTCAATTTTGAAGTTCTAAATTCTGATGGTGAAATTATTTCGACAGCATCGAATGATATAGATGGGAAAGTAGCATTTACTGATATATCTTACGAAAATGTTGGAGAATATAATTACACTATTCGTGAAACCCAGGATGATCAAGCAGGTATCACTTATGATGATTCAACATATGATGTTACAATTACAGTAACTGATAATGGAGCAGGACAACTTGTTCATGAAGTGGTTTATCCTGATCAAGCTATCCCTGTCTTTAAAAATAGTTACACAGCAGCAAAGGGTGTACTTTCATTAGTCGCAGAGAAAAAATTAGAAGGATTAGACTTAGTAGCGGGTCAATTTAACTTTGAAGTTGTGGATACCAACAATGCAGTCGTAGCAACAGGCACGAATGATAGCAATGGAAAAGTTGTCTTTAGTGAATTATCATTTGATACGGTAGGCGAGTGTGCGTATACCTTACGTGAAGTGTCAGACAATCAAGCAGGAATTACCTACGATGATTCAGTGCATGAAGTAGTAGTTACCGTAACTGATGATGAAAAAGGTCAGTTACAGATGGATGTAGCCTATCCAAACCAAACAGTTCCTGTCTTTAAAAATAGTTACACAGCAGCAAAGGGTGTACTTTCATTAGTCGCAGAGAAAAAATTAGAAGGATTAGACTTAGTAGCGGGTCAATTTAACTTTGAAGTTGTGGATACCAACAATGCAGTCGTAGCAACAGGCACGAATGATAGCAATGGAAAAGTTGTCTTTAGTGAATTATCATTTGATACGGTAGGCGAGTGTGCGTATACCTTACGTGAAGTGTCAGACAATCAAGCAGGAATTACCTACGATGATTCAGTGCATGAAGTAGTAGTTACCGTAACCGATGATGGGACAGGTTTATTAAGGTTAAGTGTCACCTATCAAAATGATGCAATAGCTGTTTTCAAAAATATTTATACTGAAATTTCAGAAAAGCCTAAAGATCCTGAAAAACCTCAGGAACCAGAAAATCCTAAAGACCCTGAAAAACCTCAGGAACCAGAAAATCCTAAAGACCCAGAAAAAGCTCAGGAACCAGAAAATCCTAAAGACCCAGAAAAACCAGAAAAACCGAAAAACCCGGATAACGCTAAAAATCAAGAAAACACTAAGGATACTTTACCTATAACCGGTGAAGAAACTACTTATTCATTATTAGCTCTGACAGTTTTGATTATTGGTTTGATGATTTATCTTTTGGGTAAAAAAGGTTTAAGTAAGAAATTTTAGGAATAGATACCCTTAAGACATTTGTAGATTATAATTTACCGAACAAATGAACGTTATGGAATCACTTTTAAGGTAAGTAAAACAGACGAATCGCTTGATTCGTCTGTTTTATTCTTATAAAAGGGTGAATTTTTATGAAAAATAGCCTCCCAAAAGGTCTACTCTGTGAGACTTGAGAGGAAAATTTTAGGAGGGAAATAATTGTTGATAGTTAAGTATTATAATAAAAGTCATTCAAAAAACTATTGAAAGAAATAAGCGGTCAATCTCTGAAACGAAAGCCTCTCGACCTCTTATTTCAATAAATTAAAATGGGTAGAACATTTAACAGAGTGATCTAAATGTTGTGAATGTAATAAATCTAGATGATCAATAACGGATTCATAAGTAACATTATCCTCGAGCAAAATCCCTTCATCTTCACGGGTAGAATCAAATATCACAAGACTAGGGGTTGAATGAACACCCATGGCTTTAGCAATTTTAAGGTCATTAAAATATAAATCTCGTGTGAAATCGGAATAGAAATCCTCATAGAACAAATCTGAATCTAAACCATTGCTTGCAGCAAGGTCCATAATTAAGTTTTCGTTCAAAAGAGATAGATCGTGATAAATTTTTTGTTGTAAATCTTTTAAAAAGCATCTGCCTTTACGTTTGCCTTGAAAGTGTGCAGCTTTTACGGCTAAAGCAGCTTTATAAAGTTTACAGTAGAGGTCATTACGGACTGCTAAACTAGGTTGAATAATGCCTAAACGCTGCATAAAGTCATTTAAAATCTCTTCATTATGTATACAAAGAATATTAATGTCAATCTTTGAAGAAATTAATTTACTAGCCTTATTAATCTCTTGCTCGGAATAGTAGCATTTTCGCCCTAAAGGATTGACAAACAAATAAAAGTCAAAATACTTTGCCTGACCATTAAAGTGATAATCAATCATATAATTTTCCACACTATTCCTCCTTCGTATTACTTTTTCTTAGTATAAGCTTATCATAAACATAGTGTAATCTATAATAATACGCCTAGAGTGAAAAACCTCACAAATAAATAGTATGCCGTAAAATGATAGATATTTCAACTAATGAACAGTTATATACGAAAACCCTTTGACTTATGGTAAAATATTTTCTGGATGATATTAATCAATTAGACTGATATGGGTTGAATATTTTGAAAACTTGTAGAGGGCTAGAAAGGGGGAAATCATGGAAAATAAATATGTATATGAAGAACCTTTTGTCGACAATTGGGCATTGTTCTTAGCCCCTTATGGTCAGGCTGTTGAAGAATTGAAGCTAAAATTAAAAAGTATTCGCCAAGAATATATTGATTTGGATAGACACGCACCGATCGAATTCGTTACCGGACGAGTAAAATCACCTGAAAGTATTATGGAAAAAATGGCTGTTAGACAAATCAAAGCCAAAGATTTCCTTTGTGGTGTTCAGGACATAGCTGGGGTTCGAGTGATGTGCCAGTTTGTTGAGGATATCTATGAAGTAGCAGATTTACTATTAAGACGGTCTGATTTTAAAGTCATTATGATTAGGGACTATATTAAAAATCATAAGCCGAGTGGGTATCGTTCTTATCATATGATCTTAGAGTATCCGGTGGAAAGAATTGAAGGAAACATTTCGGTTATTGTGGAAGTACAAATTAGAACTTTAGCGATGAATTTTTGGGCAACCATCGAACATTCGTTAAATTATAAGTATGATGGCAAGTATCCTGTTGAAATATTAGAAAGACTTCAACGAGCTTCTGAGGCTGCCTTTCTACTTGATGAAGAAATGAGTCAGATTCGTGAAGAGATTCATGAAGCAACCAAACTGTTTGACTCGCGTTAAGAGCAAGAGTAAGGAGAAACTATGAAAAAGATTGGATTAGTATATAATAAAAAAGCTTTATCAGTTGCCTATGCTCAACGACTTAAAACTAAACTCCATCACTATCAATTAAAAGAGCTCTCTAACGGGGAAACTCCTGACTATGTAATATCAATTGGTGGAGATGGCACACTTTTATCAGCCTTTCACCAGTACCAGGCATTTATCAATCATACTCAATTTATAGGGATTCATACGGGACATTTAGGGTTTTATACGGACTGGTTAGGCGAACAGATGGATCAAGTTTTACAGAGTATTGTTGAAAATGACGCTGAATCCATTTCATATCCCTTACTATCGGTAGCTATTACTCTCGGTAATGGAAAAAAGAGACATGTTCTAGCCCTCAATGAATGCAGTATTCGTTCGCATCGTAAAACAATGGTGTGTGATGTGGAAATAAAAGACCAATTCTTTGAAACATTTCGTGGGGATGGATTGTGTATTGCGACACCAACCGGGTCTACGGGGTTAAACAAATCTTTAGGTGGAGCGGTAATGCATCCACGAATTGAAGCAATACAGATGACAGAGATGGCTTCGGTTAATAATCGTGTTTATCGATCCTTGGCCTCGCCTATTATTTTACCGGCTGATGAATGGCTCACTTTAAAACCAGATCCATCCAATGAATGGATGGATATCACGACTGACCATCTATTTTGGGCGGACCAGACAATTGATACGGTGCGCTTGCAATTGGCTAAGGAGAGAATTCATTTCGCTAGCTTTAAGCATATGCATTATTGGAATCGTGTAGAATCCTCTTTTATCGCTAATCAAGTGAGAAAATAAGTTTAATCAATAAAAGGTGAGGTTTATAATGGAGTTGAAGTGGTTTTATGATCAATCGGAAGAAATAACGATTAAAGAATTTTTAAGACAACAACAGTTACCAAAGGCCTTTTTAAGAAAGGTTAAGCTTGAAGGTCAACTGTTATTGAACCATTTAAAAGTACCTGTTCGTTTTAAAATCCGTAAAGGAGACTGTCTTCATTTATTAGCTCCCATCGAGCGAGGGCATGAAACAGTTCCACCTTCAGATGACCCAATTGAAATCGTCTATGAAGATGATGATCTACTTATTTTAAATAAACAAGTGGGAGTAGTTTCAATTCCTTCTTTAGCAAATCCTTCGAGTTCAATTGCTAATCGAGTGAGAGGTTACTACCAAAAGCAAGGCTACTCGGATCAAGTAATCCATATAGTAACAAGGTTAGATCGTGATACATCAGGCTTAATGTTAATTGCTAAGCATCGATTAGCTCATGCATTGATGGATCGTCAAGTAAGAGCAGGTCAAGTGGTTAAATATTACCATGCTCTAAGCAGTCGCAGTCAATGGTCAGACCATGGTATAATTGAAGCACCTATTGCACGTACGGAGTCTTCAATTATAACCCGGCGTGTTCATGAAAGTGGAAAATATGCCAAGACCGAATATTGGTGTCAGCAAACTTATCCTAATGGAGCGCACTTAAGAATAAGGCTTCATACAGGACGAACACATCAAATTCGGGTACACTTAATGCATATGGGAGGTCCTTTAATTGGCGATGATTTATATGGAGGTCCTTTGACCGAAACGATCAGACGTCAAGCGCTTCACTGTGGCCAATTGGAGTTTAACCACCCCATGACTCAACAGCCCTTACATTTTGAGATGAATCTACCAGAAGATATGCAAGATTGGATTCAAGCCCAGCAAGTTAACTAAGAGAGGAATAGCAATGGAAGTATTTGAAAGAAGTTTTGAAGAAAGCGTCGCTAGTTTCAAAGCTATGCTGCAAAACAACCGTATGACACGCTTTCGTACTGAGTTTTTAGCGTTACATAATTATGATCAAGCCAAAATTTTTACTGAGTTTGTCAGTTCTGAGCGAAAAACAGTCTATCAATATCTTGCTCCCAGTGAACTCGCTGATGTCTTTGATGCCTTTGAATCAGATATTCTTCACTTGAGTGAAGAGTATTTCCTAGAGATGGAAAATGCCTATGCAGCTATTGTTTTAGGTGAAATGTACGCGGATAATGCGGTGGATATTTTAAATAATATTGATAATAAAGAAAAAGTAAATACGTACATGCATTTAATGCCTAATAGGTCTGCCCGTGAAATATCTCGTTTGATAAACTATATTGACGAAACAGCAGGATCCATCATGACGACTGAGTTTGTAACTGTCAAGGAAGAATATACAGTTAAACAAGCCTATGAACACTTAAAAACGGCAGCCGCTCAAGCAGAAACTATCTATTATGTGTATGTGATTGATGAAGATAGACGACTAAAGGGTGTTTTATCTTTAAGAGATCTCATTGTTCATGATGATCAAACCTTAATCTCAGAAATCCTTAATCCTCGTTTAATAACAGTTGAAGTAAATGATGATCAAGTAGAGGTAGCAAAAATGGTACAAGATTACGACTTATTGGCCCTACCAGTTGTAGGCTTTGATCGTGAATTACTTGGTATTATAACGGTAGATGATGTTTTAGACGTTATTCAAGAAGAAGCAGACAGTGACTACTCAGGTTTGGCTGCAGTTGATGTTAATGAAATTCATACTACTCCATTTAAGGCTTCTAAAAGTCGCTTGCCTTGGTTAGTTACACTGCTATTTATGGGGATGGGGACAGCCACTCTAATTTCTCAGTTTGAAGGTTTGATATCCTCAGTGCCTGTTTTATCTAGCTTTGTTACATTAATAACCGGTACAGCAGGTAACGCTGGAACTCAATCTTTAGCGGTTGCTGTTCGCAAGCTTACTAATAAATCAGAAGATGATAAATTTTTTGATTCTTTTAGTTTTGAATTACTAACAGGAGTAGTCACAGGATTGGTAGTTGGGTTAACCATAGCCCTAGTGGCAGGCTTTTGGAAAGGAAACCTCTTTTTGGGTATGATCATAGGGATTGCTATGGCTTGTGCAATCGTGGTGGCTAATATTGCCGGTGCTTTGATTCCTAAACTCATGATGAAGATAGGCTTTGACCCCGCTGTGGCTAGTGGTCCATTTATCTCAACTTTAAGTGACTTAACTTCAGTCTTCATTTATTTTACAATTGCCCGAGTTTTTTTAACCTATTTACCTTAATGATAAGAAAAGCCTCTAGCTATAGACACCCACTTGTTTTAGAATTTCAATTTTCAAACTCTGGTCCAAGTATAAAAATCTAAAGGATTGTTATTTTTTCATAATTTGCTTTTGAATTTAAGGCTAATTGTTGTATAGTAGAATCAAGTGATTACAATGATTTATCTTTTAAGATGGATCAATATAAAGGAGAGAACAGAATGGTAGAATTGAACTATCAATTATCAGAATCAGATCGTGCACGTTTAGAACGTGTGAAAGAATTAACCGAGATTCCTTCACCAACTGGTTATACTGGTGAAATTGTGTCGCATTTAATGAAAAAATTTGACCAGGATAAAGTGGAGTATACTAAGACACCAAAAGGAGGTTTACTAGTAACTTTAGAAGGAAAAAATAAAGAACGTCAGCGTTTTATTACAGCTCACGTGGATACTTTAGGAGCGATGGTTCGTGCGGTAAAAGCTGATGGTCGTTTGAAATTAGATCTAATCGGTGGGTTTGTTTACAATTCGCTAGAAGGAGTATATTGCAAAATCCATTCTGCAAAAACAGGTAAAACTTTTGATGGAACGATTTTAATGCATCAGACTTCTGTTCACGTTTACCGTAACGCAGGGTCATTAGAACGCAATCAAGACAATATGGAAGTTCGTTTAGACCACCCTGTTTTTAACCCAGAAGATGTAGCAGAATTAGGTATCGAAGTAGGAGATTTTATTTCTTTCCATCCACGTGCAGAAATTACTGACTCCGGTTATTTAAAATCACGCCACTTAGATGATAAAGTGAGTGTTTCCCTTTTATTAGAAGCTATTGAAGCAATTAAAGCTGGAGAACTTAAATTAGCACATACTACTCATTTCTATATTTCTAATAACGAAGAAATTGGCTACGGTGGAAACTCTAACATTGCTCCAGAAGTTGAAGAATATATTGCTGTCGATATGGGAGCATTAGGAGATGATCAAACTTCAGATGAGTATACAGTGTCTATCTGTGCTAAAGATGCTTCTGGCCCTTATCATGTTGGCTTACGTAATCAATTAGTTGGATTATGTGATGAAAATAAGATTCCTTATAAAGTAGATATCTATCCATACTATGGTTCAGATGCTTCTGCAGCTATGCGTGCCGGAGCAGATGTACGTCACGGATTGTTTGGTGCTGGAATTGATGCTAGTCATGCCTTTGAAAGAACACACATCACCTCAGTAATTGCCACATATGACTTAATTCATAAATACTTAGAAGCAGAGATGGTAGATTAATCGTTTTTAGGTAATAGACCTAGTCATTTCTTATAGATGAGAAATGACAGGTCTTTTTTTGTTGACGAATTGTCCAATCAAATGCAACACCGATAGTAAGAATCCAAAAAGTTCTTCTTTAGGTGGTTTATATTTTATACCTTTCCTTGGTCTATTTTTCATTAACTCTAGGTTATTGTGTAAACCATCTTTACTTACTTTTGACAAATCCATTTCTTCAGGATAAAACTCTCTTAAAAGCTCATTGCTGTTTTCATTTGTACCTTTTGCCAAGCACACTAAGGATCATAGAAATATGTCTTACAGACTAATTCCTCTTCTGTTTCCTCAAATTCTGAACATTCTTCGCCTCTGTCAAATGTTATTGTTTTTACAAGATCTTTTAGCGCATTAATGATTGCCGATGTGATATTTTCCGACTTTCTATTTTCTACTAATATCGCTATGTAATATCTGGATCTTCTTTCTGCCAGTGTTACAAAACAATACTTGCTTTTTCTATGACTCTCTTTTCCTCTACGAACCTTAATGTTTGAAGAATTGCTTTTTATTTCTCTTGAAATTGTACTAAGAGATCTTCTTAATGTTTTGGCAATTTTTATGATACTCCTTCATAAATTTAAAATTGATAAATACAAGCTCTCTCTTCCATGGTAAGATGGTTATAACTCATAGTTAATGGCTCCTTTTAATCTGTTTTGTTTGGTTATTTACCTATTAATATAGCTAATGAACTCTGCGTTTATTGAACGTTGCACTTGTTATGATAATTTATCTGTTTAAAAAGTCATTAAATAAGGGATATCGCAATAGGACCTATTCAAAACAAGTATTTTTTGTTAAAATTAGTTGATGGAAAAGAAAGTTATGAGGTGAGTAAATGGACCGTATCAGCGAAGTGTCTGTTAATCTATTTGGCTATAATCGCAAACAAGTTAACCAATTAGTTGAATATAAAGATGAAAAAATTAAATCTTTAGAAAGAGACGTTGCTAATTTAAACCAGAAAGTACAAGCTCTAGAAGAGAAAGTGGTTTATTTCCAGTCGATTGAAGCCGCTCTAAAAGATGGTTTAGTGGACGCACGAAAGACAGGAAATGAAATTATTGCCGATTCAGAAGCAGAAGCAGAAAAGCTAATAAATCGTACTAATGAGCAAGTGGCCCAATACAAAGAAAACTTTGCATATTATAGTAAGGAATTAGCCAATACAGGAACAGATTTAAAAGATCAATTAAAAATGATGCAATCACAAATGCTAGATATGATTTCAGACTATGAAAAATTTGTTTCATCAACTAATTTTGATGAGGTTTTTCCTAGCAAGCAAGTGGATCGTTTTAGGAATCAGATTGAAGATTATGAGCAAGATGACTTACAACCAAACAGTCATCGAAAGAATCTTTCGGCAGAAAAACAATTGTCAGATAGAGAAAAAGAGGAATTACAACGTTTAATTCAAGATGTTATAAAGAATGAAGAAACGGCAGAAAAGACAAATGACAAAAAATTGGTTGATTTTAAGAAAGCTCATGGTTAACTAAATGATAAAAAAGGGCTGGGGGTAAACCCAGCTTTTCTTGTCTTTAAGTTATCAACAGAAATGAGGAGAAATAATGGTTAAAAATATAACAAAAGAAGTGGAGCGTCGTCGAACTTTTGCAATCATTTCCCATCCCGATGCTGGAAAAACAACTATCACCGAGCAACTTTTATTATTTTCTGGAGCTATACGTGAAGCGGGAACGGTAAAAGCTAAGGGAAAAAAATCAAATAAATTCGCTAAATCAGATTGGATGGAAATTGAAAAGCAAAGAGGTATATCAGTCACGTCTTCTGTCATGCAAGTGGATTATGATGGCTATCAAGTTAATATTCTTGATACTCCAGGTCACGAAGATTTTTCGGAAGATACCTACCGTACTTTAATGGCAGTCGATGCTGCTGTTATGGTGGTCGATTCTGGTAAGGGAATTGAGCCTCAAACTAAGAAATTATTTGAGGTCGTCTCAAAGCGTGGAATTCCTATCTTTACATTTATGAATAAACTAGACCGCGATGGACGCGAGCCAATGGATTTAGTAGCGGAATTAGAAGAAGTCTTAGGAATTAATGCCTATCCAATGAATTGGCCAATGGGTATGGGTAAAACATTACTAGGTCTATATGATTTATACAATCAGCGCGTGGAAATTCGTCAATCAGATGATGAAGATTATTTTATAGCACTGGATGAAGAAGGACATGCCCAAGGAGACCACGATTTTAAATCATCATCTATTTATAGTCAAGCAATTGATGATGCACAACTTTTACATGAAGCGGGTAATAGTTTTGATCGCCAGGCTATTTCACGAGGAAAATTAACGCCCGTCTTTTTTGGGTCCGCTTTAACGGGTTTTGGCGTACAAACTTTCTTGGATGCCTTTGTCGATTTGTCTCATCAGCCGGCGCCGGCTTTAACAGTTGACGAAGAATATATCCAGCCAACAGATGAGCGTTTTACAGGCTTTGTTTTTAAAATCCAAGCTAATATGAACCCAGCACACCGTGACCGCATTGCCTTTGTAAGGATTGTTTCTGGCCGTTTTGAAAAGGGAATGACAGTTACTTTAAACCGAACCGGCAAAACCATTCGAATGGCACATACTACCCAGTTCATGGCCGACAGTCGAGCAGAAGTCCAAGATGCTTTTGCAGGCGATATTATTGGCTTATATGATACGGGGAATTTTCAAATAGGTGATACCATCTATGCAGGTAACCAAGCCGTCCAATTTGAAGATCTACCACAATTTACGCCGGAGATTTTTATGAAAGTAGCGCCAAAGAATGTAATGAAGCAAAAATCTTTCCATAAAGGAATTGAACAACTTGTGCAAGAAGGAGCCATTCAATTATATAAGACCTATCATACAGAAGAGTATATACTAGGAGCGGTCGGACAACTGCAGTTTGAAGTTTTTCAATATCGTTTATTAAACGAATATAATGCAGAAGTTGAAATGACACCAATGGGGTCAAAAATTGCACGTTGGATTGATGATGAGGACTTAGATCCTAAGATGTCTTCCTCACGAAACCTTCTGGCAAAAGATCGTTTCGGCCAAGCTGTTTTCCTTTTTGAAAATCAGTTTGCTGAAAATTGGTTTAAAGACAAACACCCTGATGTTAAACTTAAACAGTTGATGTAAATCTCTTATTAAGGGTTACTGGTATTTAATAAGTAAATAATCTTAGCTTTTAATTTTGGTTTTGTGTATAATAATGATAGCGTTTGCCTGGGTTTTTATTTGCCTAGAATGAATAGCTATTCAGCGCATAGCTTAATATTAGAAATAATGTCTTTAAGGAGATGAACATATGGAAAAGAAAGAATTTCACGTAGTTGCTGAGACTGGGATTCACGCAAGACCTGCAACTTTATTAGTGCAAGCAGCTAGTAAGTTTTCATCAGATATTAACTTAGAATATAAAGGTAAATCAGTAAATTTGAAATCAATTATGGGAGTGATGTCTCTTGGCGTAGGACAAGGAGCTGACGTTACAATTACAGCTGAAGGTTCTGACGAAAAAGAAGCTATTGAAACGGTAACAGAGACCATGAAGAAAGAGGGCTTATCTGAATAATGACTAATAAACTAACCGGTATTGCGGCTAGTGATGGGATTGCAATTGCACCTGTTTATTTATTAGTGGATCCCGACTTAAGTTTTGACAAAAAGTCAATTGAAGATAGTGAACAGGAACTTATGCGTTTGTCTGTCGCTGTTGACCAAGCAAAAGCGGAACTTGAAAATATTCGCCAATTAGCTGCTGACCAATTAGGTGAAGAAGAGGCAAAAGTTTTTGATGCACATCTTTTAGTTTTATCAGATCCAGAATTCCTAGCCCAAGTAAAAACTTTGATTGAAGAAGATAAGATGAATGCAGAGGCTAGTCTTGAACAAGTTGCAGATATGTTTATTGCTACATTTGAAGCGATGGAAGACAATCCTTACATGCAAGAACGTGCAGCAGATATCCGTGACGTGAAACAACGACTTTTAGCTGCTTTATTAGGAGTGGAATTACCGACTCCAGCTACTATTGACCATGAAGTAATTGTGGTGGCTAGAGACTTAACGCCAAGCGACACTGCGCAATTGAATAAAAAATATGTGAAAGCCTTCGTCACAGAGATTGGCGGAAGAACATCTCACTCTGCTATCATGGCAAGGTCGTTAGAGATACCTGCCGTTGTTGGGATTGAAGGTGTTTCTCAAGCGGTTAAACAGGGAGAAAACTTAATCGTAGATGCCTTAGAAGGTCAAATTATCCTGCAAGCAAACGAGGAAGAACTAAAAGAGTATCAGCATAAAGGCGACCAATTTAAACAAGTCCAAGAAGAATTAAAAAAATTGGTAGCATCGCCATCCATAACTAGTGATGGTAAAACAGTAGAAATTGCTGCCAATATTGGAACCCCTAAGGATGTTGAGGGAGCTATTGATAATGGAGCAGATGGAGTAGGCTTGTATCGAACAGAATTCCTTTACATGAATGCTGCTGATTTTCCTAGTGAAGATGACCAATATCGCGCTTATCGTCAAGTGCTTGAAGCTGTTGATGGTAAAGGGGTGGTCGTTCGAACCATGGATATAGGTGGCGATAAGCATTTGCCATATATGAAGTTGCCACAAGAAATGAACCCGTTTTTAGGTTACCGTGCTATTCGTATTTCTATAGATAAGCCAGAGATGTTCAAAACACAATTGAAAGCATTACTGAGAGCATCGGTTCATGGTGATTTGAAAATCATGTTTCCTATGATTGCTACAATTTCAGAGTTTCGCCAGGCTAAATCTTTATTAGAAGAGGTTAAAAAAGAACTTCAACAAGCGCAGGTTGAATATTCAGATTCTATCGAAGTTGGAATAATGATTGAAATTCCAGCTGCTGCTGTTTTAGCGGACCAATTTGCAAAGGAAGTAGACTTCTTCTCAATTGGTACAAATGATTTAATCCAATATTCAATGGCTGCTGATCGAATGAATGAGCGAGTTTCTTATCTTTATCAACCCTATAATCCTTCTATTTTGAGATTAGTCAAATTTGTAATTGATGCAGCTCACCAAGAAGGTAAATGGGTTGGTATGTGCGGTGAAATGGCTGGTGACCAAATGGCGGTACCTATTCTACTAGGTATGGGATTAGATGAGTTTTCAATGTCTGCTTCGTCAATCTTAAGAACACGTCAGTTAATTTCACGCTTAGATAGTAAAAAGATGCAAGAATTAGCTGATCGCGTGATCAAGGAATGTAATTCATCTGAAGCAGTAGAAGAGCTTGTTAATCAATATTTAGCCTAAAGTGTATTTCATAAATAGTTAAGACCCTAGGAATAGTTTGTCGCCATTTAAGCATAGCCATATGTTTGTGGAACAAATCGTTTCTAGTGTCTTTTTTTTACAAAAAACACTGTTGTTAAGGTAGTAAAATATTTACTATAATAGATGAGAATAGAAATAAGCTCTAGGAAGGAAGCATTATGAAGATAGGCATGTTTACGGATACCTACTTTCCTCAATTAAGTGGTGTATCAACTTCAATCAAATTATTAACAAAAGAATTGCGAGCTAGAGGACATGAGGTAGTTATCTTCACTACTACTGATCCGAATGCAGAAGCAGAGCCAGATGTTGTTAGGATTTCAAGTGTTCCCTTTTTAAGTTTTTCTGATCGAAGAATTGCATATCGGGGATTCGATCGCTGTTTGAAAATAGCGCGTTCCATGAACTTAGACCTTATTCATACGCACACCGAGTTTAGTATGGGTTTAGCTGGTAAGTATGTTGCTAGCCGTTTGAAGATTCCTAATATACATACTTATCATACAATGTATGAAAATTATACCCACTATATTTTAGATGGGCTCTTAGTTCAAGCCAATCATGTAAGAGTAATTTCACGTCAGTATTGTAACCAATCAAATGCAGTCATTGCGCCCAGTCAATTAACTAAAGATACTTTAGAATCTTATGGTGTTCATGTTCCTATACAGATAATAGCTACTGGAGTAAACATTCCAAATTTTAAACCAGAAGAAGCTAAAACTTTGCGGAAGACTTTAGGTTTTAATAGTAAAGACCGTGTATTATTATCTTTATCACGTTTATCTAAAGAAAAAAATATAATTGAAGTCTTATATTCTTATTGTGAATTGAAGCAAAAGGATCCAAATCTAAAATTAGTGATTGCTGGGGATGGACCAGAAAGAGATAGTCTAGAACAATTTAGTCGTAAACATGATTTAGATGTGCGCTTTGTTGGATTTGTCGATCATGATGAAGTTTGGCGTTATTACCAAATGGCTGATTTATATGTAAATGCCTCAGAGTCGGAATCGCAAGGGTTGACTTATCTAGAAGCAATTGTTAACCGCTGTCCAATCATTGCTAAGAGTAATGATTACCTCAAGACTGTGATGCAAGAAGAGGCTTTTGGCGCCTTATTTGATGAAAATTACACACTTAATCAAGCAATTAGAGACTTTTTGGAGAAAAAAGACTCAAAACAAGTTGATCCAATTGATACAGATAACTTATATGAAATATCAGTAGAAAAGTTTACGGATCAAGTTTTAACCTTTTACAAGCAAGTATGTGAGCGATATATTGAAGAAGAAACTGGCCTTTTTGATCGTGTCTTTAGTAAAGTAAAAAATGTTATTCGTGAAATTGTAATAGGAGGAAAAATATAGTGGATCAAACACTCAAAGTAGGTTTTATCGGACTAGGTGTTATGGGACAATCAATGGCTAGACACATATTAAGAGCTGGTTATCCGCTTTATGTTTATAATCGAACGAGGTCTAAAGCCAATCAATTGGTTGAAGAAGGGGCTATTTGGCAAGCTTCACCTGAAGAAGTTGCTCAGGCATGTGACTTAGTCTTAACAATAGTTGGCTATCCTGAAGATGTTGAAGCGGTATACCTAGGTGAAAAGGGCTTGTTTAAGGGTGCTCACTCAGGTCAGGTTTTTATTGATTTAACCACCTCTAGACCAAGTTTGGCTCAGGAACTCACTAAAAAAGGACAAGCTTTGGGTGTTACTGTTTTAGATGCACCTGTTTCTGGTGGAGATTTAGGAGCAAAAGCAGGACGCCTAACAGCTATGGTTGGAGGAGATGCAGCAACTTTAGATCAAGTTCGTCCTATTCTTGAAACATTTAGTGCAAGTATTCAACTCCATGGTTCTGCAGGTTCTGGCCAACATGCTAAGGCAAGTAATCAGATTATGATTGCTGGGACAATGACCGGCATGGTCGAAACATTAAGGTATGCTAAAGCAAATGGGTTAGACTTAGAAAAAGTTATTGCAACCTTGACTGGTGGAGCTGCTAATAACTGGTCATTGGCCAATTATGGGCCTCGTATTTTAAAATCAGACTATTCACCTGGATTTTTTGTTAAGCACTATATCAAGGATTTAGGTATTGCTTTAGAAGAAGCTGAAAAAGCCAATTTAAATTTACCAGGTACAAAACTTGCCTATGATTTATACCAAGAATTAGCAAAAGAAGGTCATGAAAATGATGGTACTCAAGCTTTGATTAAGCTTTGGTGGGATCAAGCTTAATAGTCCTCCTCACTCTAAGTTGGGAAGCAACTTAAAATTTATTTCTTGCAATTTTATCTCAGTTTGTTAGTATACCTTGTATAAAATAAATTATCTTCTTAGTGAAGAATGGAGGAAATCATGAAAGCATCTGTACTTACTGGAATTATTCAACGACTAGAAACAATGACTAAGGCAAAAGATGAAGTTGAAATTCGTCGATTTGAATTGGATGGGATTGAAAAATGCCAAGTGACTTATTTACCAAATGATGATGCTTTTGAAATGACAGAATCAGAAACGGGAACTGTTTTCCGCTTTGACAACATTGATCTAGTAGCCATTGAAATATTTGATCTGTTGGGTTAATACAAACAAAAAGAGGTCTGAGGATAATCGAAATCCTAGACCTCTTTTTATTTATCATAAACATATAATCTTTTCATCAGTTAAAATCCTAAGCAAGATAATTATAAATATTAGAGCCAGTGAATCATGAGTATAAGAATACAAGAATGTGCTATAATGACTTTAAGTAAAAAAAGAAATAAGTTAATGAAGATAATAAAAAAGTATAGGAGGAATCATGAGAAAATTGATTCAACCCACTTGGTGTCTTAATTCAGTTTATCGTCTTAAGCCATCTGATCTAATCAACCAGCAAATTAAAGGCCTAATAGTAGATCTTGATAATACACTCTTGGCATGGAATTGCCTAGATCATACCCAAGAATTAGCAATATGGGCAAAGAGTATGCAAGATGCAGGTATAAAATTATTTGTTTTATCCAACAATCATCCCGAACGAGTACATAGGGTGGCGGATCCTTTAAAATTACCTTATCTCGGTCATGCCTTAAAACCGCTCAGACGTAGTTTTCGCTTAGCAATGAAAAGAATGCAAGTTAAGCCGGAGCATGTCTTAGTGGTCGGTGACCAGATAATGACCGATGTAATAGGAGCTAAGAGTTTAGGTTTGAAAGTACTTTTAGTTAAACCTATTGTCAATAATGATAATATTTACACCCTGGTCAATCGCACTTTAGAAAAAAAGGCACTGAAATGGATTGGGATTGACCGACATGGAGACTGGGGGGACCAACTTGAAAGACCAAACTAATTTACAAGAAAACTATCAATGCATTGGATGTGGGGCTGAAATTCAAAGTGAAGATCCTAATAAGATGGGGTATTTATTGGCTTCTATCTTGGAGAAGAAAAAAATAGAAGGCGATTTTTATTGTCAGCGCTGTTTCAGACTGCGTCATTATAATGAGCTGCAGGATGTGCAAATTTCAGACGATATATTTCTGGATCGCCTTTCTTCCATTTCAGAAGACGATGCTTTTGTAGTGAATGTTATTGATATATTTGATGTTGAAGGAAGTATGTTATCTGGCTTAAATCGTTTTATTGGCAAGCAACCCTTTGTTTTAGTCGCTAATAAAGTAGACTTATTACCAAAATCAGTCAAACAAAATCGAATCGTTCATTGGTTGAAACAGCGTTTCTTTGAAAATAGTTTAAAACCAGACGAAGTGTTTTTGCTGTCAGCCAATAAGCCAGCTAGCTTACAAGCTCTAATTGATCGGATTGACCGCGAGGTAAGACAACGTAATGTTTACATAGTGGGAGTTACTAATGTTGGAAAATCTACCTTAATTAACCAACTACTGAGACATTATGGTGGAGACAAAGAAATAATCACAACCTCTGATCATCCGGGCACCACACTCGATACGATTCGTATACCATTAACAGAAACAACGGGTATCATTGATACTCCGGGAATTATCAAGGAAAACCAACTGGCTCATTACTTAGATCGTCAGGGAATGAAAAAACTATTACCCAATAAAGCAATTAAGCCTAGAACTTTTCAGTTAAATGCTGGTCAAACACTCTTTTTAGCTGGAGCAGGTAGAGTTGATTTTATAGCAGGAGAAAGGGCAGCCTTTACTTTTTATGTCTCCAATGAGACATATATTCACCGGACTAAAACGGATAAGGCAGATGACTTTTACCTTGAGCACAAAGGACAACTCTTAAGTCCTCCATATCTCAATCAAGCAGTTAATTTTCCTGAACTACAAGGAAGGGATTATCAATTAAAACCCAATCAAGATTTAGCGATTGCTGGACTAGGATGGTTAACAGTTAATGAACCTGTTCAAGTAAGACTATGGGCTCCAAAAGCTGTCCAAGTTACACAAAGAGAAAGTATGATTTAGGTTAAACAGATCTAGTTAGAAAAGGAGTCAATATGACCGTATTAAATAAAAAACAAATTAAGTTTCTTAGAAAAAAAGCGCAAAAAGAAAAAGCAATTTTTCAAATCGGAAAATTAGGAATTACAGAAGTCTTTATTCAACAAGTGGATGATGCCATTGAAAAAAGAGAATTAATTAAATTTAATATTCTGCAAAATTCTGATGAAGAAATTGATCAAGCGGCTGAACAAATTGCTCAAGCAATTAATGCAGTAATTGTTCAAACCGTTGGACATACAGCTGTTCTTTATCGCCCTTCTCACAAAGAAAAATATCAAAGAATAAGTGAAGAAATAGCCACTATTCAATAGCAACAGAAAGGAGACCTCCATGCGGACGATCGTCAGTGAACAAACTATTTTGAGGCTTGAGCGAGAATATGCCTCGATCACCTTAGGACAAATAGCGGATTTAACAACCGACCGTGATCGCCAACGCATCGGTATTTTAGGAGGGACTTTTAATCCGCCTCATTTAGGTCATTTAATGATGGCTGAACAAGTAGGAAAACAATTAGATTTAGATGAAGTTTGGTTTATGCCAACCGCAAAGCCACCTCATGCGCCGGGGAAGCAGACCATTGCTTCTCAACACCGGCTGCAAATGGTTCAAAGAGCGATCGAAGGTAATCCTTTGTTTAAACTCCAAGCCTACGAAGTTAATCGTGGTGGGAAAAATTATACCATTGATACTATGAGGCATTTCGTGAAAGCTTACCCTGAGTGCGACTTTTACTTTATCATTGGGAGTGACTCAGCTAATGAACTAGAGACTTGGCGTGACATTAGTGAATTGGCTTCAATGGTTCAATTTGTGGGTGTGCGACGTCCAGGCGAAGAAATTTATGGGGGGCAATATCCAATCATCTGGGTAGACAGTCCTTTGGTAGAGCTTTCTTCAACGGAAATTCGTCTAAGAGTCTACTTGGAACAATCCATTCGTTATCAAGTTCCTGATGCGGTGATAGACTACATTAACCGCCACGACCTATATCGACGTTTGGATTGATGAAAGAAGGAGTTTTTATGACAGAAGAACTTATTTACCAACAAGACTTTATTAATATGAGCCGTCAAGAGTTGATTAATCAATTAGAAAAGCGTTTATCAAAAAGACGGTTTGATCATGTAATGGGGGTTGAAAAAAAAGCGCTTGAGTTAGCGAAGCTTTATGAAGAAGATATCGAAAAAGCATCAATCGTTGCTTTAATGCATGACTATGCCAAAGAAATTGAATCCGAGGCAATGTTAAATTTAGCTCAAGCATTTTGGTCAGACGAGCGGCTTGAAGACGCAACAGAAGGAATCTGGCATGGTTTTGCTGCTGCACAAATATTGAAAACGGATCTAGCATGTCAAGATGATGAAATTATTCAAGCGGTAGCTGCTCATACTACGGGCTGGCACCAAATGTCAAAACTTGCAAAAATACTTTATATCGCAGACTATACAGAAGAAGGACGTAATTTTAAAGGAGTCAATAAGGTTAGAAAACTAAGTCAAATTGATTTAGATAAGGCCTGTTTTTTGAAGATGCGTATGACAGTAAAGCACTTGATGAAAAGGCAAGAATATCTTTTCCCCTTACAAATTGAAGTCTATAATAGTTGGATTAAAAATTATAAAGCAAATAAAGTTATTTAGGAGGAATTATGACATTATCAAGTAAAGAAAAATTAGAAGTAATTGTAAAAGCGGCGGACGATCGGATGGGCCAAGATATTATGGCTTTAGATGTAAGTCAAATGACACCCTTGGCAGAATATTTTGTAATCATGCACGCCAAGAATGAACGTCAACTTAATGCGATTGTGGACGAAATCATTGAAAAATGTCATCAAGCGAATATAAATATCAAGGGTTCTGAAGGAAAAGATGGCGGACGCTGGATTTTAATTGATATTTATGAAATCGTTGTTCATGTCTTTCATTATGAAGAGCGTAGCCATTATAATTTAGAAAAAATCTGGCGAGATGCGCCATTAGTGGACATTTCTGCATGGGTGAATCCTTAATGAGTTTTACCGATGTCGCTTTGGTTTATGACCGTTTTAATGATTTGAGCGCCTATGATCAGTGGCTAGATTTTACTTTAGCTCATGCAGGAGAAGCTGTTGAAAATGTTTTGGATATGGCATGTGGGACAGGTTATTTTAGCCGTTTATTAGCTAAGAATTATCAGCAAGTTAAGGGTATGGATTTAAATGAAGCAATGATTGACCAAGCTAAAAAACAAGCAGGAAATGAATATGAAAACCTCATCTTTCAACAAGGTGATATGCTCAATCTAGAAGCAGAAGAGGGAAAGTATGATTTAGTGACTTGCTATGCAGATTCTTTATGTTTTCTAAAGAATGAAGAAGAGCTTAAACAGGCTCTTTTTTCAATGGTTAATTGTCTAAAAGATAGTGGTCGATTATTGTTTGATGTATGGACCCCTTATCAATTGAGTCAAGGATTTGATCAATTTTCTTATCAGGATGAAGATGAAAAGGGAGCTCTATTGTGGACATCTTTCACTAAAGCTAATGATTTAAGTGTAATTCACCAGTTAACTGTCTTTGATCGCGTTGAGTCTGAAGCTGATCAAGATTTTTATAGACGTTATCAAGTCGACCTAGAAGAAAAAACCTATCCCTTAGCTACTTATAAAAATTTTTTACTAGAAGTAGGCTTGCAACCACAACAAATTCAAGTTTTGGTCAATTTTGGTGAACGTCAGTATGACGAATCTCAAGATCAAAAGACTGATCGTTGGTTTTTTGTATGTCAAAAGGGGGAATAAATGTTGAGAACCTTAGGCATTATTGCAGAATACAATCCTTTTCATTATGGCCATCTCTATCAACTCAAAAAGGCAAGGACCTTAACTCAAGCTGAATGCATTATCGTTTTAATGAGTGGGAATGTTGTGCAAAGAGGGGAGTTTCCTATTCTGGATAAATGGCATAGGGCAGAGCTTGCCTTAAAAAATGGAGCAGACCTAGTCCTCGAACTTCCATTGAATGCTAGTCTGCAGGCAGCGGATTTTTTTGCCGGAAGCTCCGTTGACATCATGAAAGACTTGGAGGTTGATTTTTTAGCTTTTGGAAGTGAATCGGCTGAATTAGCAGATCTTCAAGCCTATTTAAATTTTATTGAGTTAATTGATGCGGACTTGCAAAAAAATATCCGTCTTTTACTTAAAGAAGGAAAGGCCTACCCAGCCGCTTATCAAACGGCTGTCGCTCAACAATTGAAACAGCATGAATACAGTTTAAGTTTCGATCCATCTGCTAGCAATCAAATGCTAGGCATTCTGTACTTAAAAGCACTAAAAGGTTCTAAAATTCAACCAATTGTTATCCCTCGTCTTAAAGAAACTCAAGAGCTAGAACAGTGGATTGAGCTACCACATGAGCTACAACCAATATCTATCCTTTCAGGCAGTCAAATCAGAAAGGAAGTTCAAGAGGGTGTTCTAAAAGCTCGAAATCTTCCGATAATGACTTGGCAGAAGTTGCAAATGCATTCCTTAATCGAATGGCAAGATTATTATACCTTACTCAACTATGCTATCTTAGCGTTGGGGAAAGAAGGTCTTGCTAAAATTCAAGGAATGGTCGAGGGGATGGAGTCGGCTATCTATAAGCAAAATCTCAAAACTCAGTCTTGGGAGGAATTAGTGGATGCTCTTACTTCGAGTCGGTGGACACGGTCAGCTGTACAACGTCTATTGATGATGGTTTTATTGCATATTGATCAAACAATGTGGCAAAGTTATTTAACAAAAAATAAAAAGCAGAAAGTGCTTCGTATCTTGGCTTTTAATCAAGTGGGACGAGCCTTTTTAAGCAGCTTTAATTCGGAAAAACTAAAACTTTTTTCTAATTTATCGCAAGAAATAGCAGACAATTATCACTTGTCCTTGCAAGTAGATAGTATTTTGCAGGCCAATCCTAATAAAAAAACTGAAGAACAAGTGATAGCAAAGCATCCCATTTATTTAAATGAGCCTTATTTATAGCAAGCTAAACTAGTAATATGAACGTCAATCAGCTATACTAATATTGGTTTAGAATTGATTATTGTGATTGACAAGCTGTCTTTTCTTAAGTATAATTTATTTTGTCGTTTTAGAGGTGATATATATGAAATGGACCCTTCGTCAATTACGTGAGGCCTGTCGTGACGGCATCTATTCTTTTGATGAGCGAATAGATATCCAATCACAAATAAGTGAACGCAAGTCGGATATAATCCACATAGATGAAGTGCATTCTAAGGGATACTTCCTTTTGCGTGATGAAGAGTTTGTGCTCCACTGCCAATTTGATGTGGACGTGACATTGCCTTCAACTCGTAGTTTGAAGCCTGTAGTTGTCCCTTTATCAATAAAGGTGAGAGAACGCTACGTTGATAAAAGTTTAGACTTTAATGCTCAAGACTATGAGGAAACCACTATTGTTCTTGAACATGACTATATTGACCTCGCAGCGTCTGCTGTTGATAATATTCTTTTGAATATTCCAAGACAAGTCATTGCAGAGGATGATACAGATCTTCCTTCAGGCAAAGACTGGACAGTCGTAACCGAAGAAGAATATAATCTTCAAAACCAAGCAGAAGAGGATCAAGTTGATCCAAGATTTGCAGCCTTAAAAACGTTATTATCAGACCAAGATAAATAATGGTCATCAACTACCAGGAGGTGTAAAACATGGCAGTACCAAAAAGAAGAACATCTAAAGCAGTAAAAAGAAAGCGTCGTACTCACTTCAAATTAAACGTACCAGGAATGAATCCTTGTCCTGAGTGTGGCGAAATGAAATTAAGCCACCGTGTATGCGGTAATTGTGGTTTCTACGCAGGGAAAAATGTAGAACAAGTAGCAAAATAATAACAAGAAAGATCGGTTAATCGGTCTTTTTTGGCTCTATGTCCAATAGGGTTGATGCTATCCAAGGAGATTAAGCAATTAAC